>JAYUYU010000502.1:0-2003 GCA_043752365.1 Myxococcales bacterium
GATGTAGCCCGGGCAGTCGAGCCGCTCGTCGAGCCGGTCGAGCACTGCAAGCCGCTCTTCCTCGCTCTTCAGTGCCAGGCTATCGAGCGCCGTGAACACTACCGGCCGGTCGCGCCCGGTGAAGTCGGTAGCGCTCAGCGACCGGACGCGGCCCGGGAACGAGAGCATGTAGGCAAGCGCGAAGTCCTCGCCGGGGATGTCCTGTAGCTGGTCCGTCGACTCGTCGGGCAGGTGGCGAACTTCGATGTCCCACGGCTCGCGCTCGCGAATGAGGCGAGTGTGGGCGGCGTGGATTGGGCGAACGAGCGCGTTCATCGGAACAGCTCCAGTTGCGGTGGCTGCACAAACTCCAGCGCCCACTCGACCCCGTGCTCGGCGCAGATGTCGCGCAGCTCGGCCACGACCACCGACCGGGGCCTCGGGTAGTTCACGTTGACGCACCCGTCGCAGCGGCACGCGTCGTCGTGCTCAGTCTCGGCGCTCATTTGCACAACCCGCTCAGCTGGTTCTGCCGGCGCTGGGAGGCCAGGTAGCGCTGCCGCCCCGGCCCCTTGCGCCAACGCTGAGCCCGCGCTTCCTCCTTCAGCCGCTCGGCCGCGTAGCGGGGAGCTGGCAGTAGACGGGTCGAGTCCTGGAGCACCGGCAGCGCCGCCTGAGGCCAGCCCGGGAGGCACTCCAGGCAGTCGCAGCGGAGCAGGTGCGGGATGCCACAGTCAGCCGGGGCGCCACGGTGTAGGTGGGCACCGCACATCTGTTCACTTTCGGGGCAAAAAAAGAGAGCGGTCATTGGCTGACCTCGTGCCCGAGCGCTGCAGTTGAAAGCGCCCCAACGAAGAACATCAGGAACGCCGCCAGCGAGCGCGGGCACGTCGGGACCATCCAAAGCAGGACCGCGAAGGTTGCCGCCCAGACACCCACGCCGAACGCTATCGGCAGAACCACGCGCCTCACCGACCCACCCCGCCCAGGTCGCCCTGCAAGAAAGCGAAGTCAGAGGCGACGGGTGGGGGCGGCTGAGGGCCGAACCGGTGTGCCGCTGGTGTACCGGTGCGCGTGGGAACGGCGGACACACCGGGAAACCAGGACGCTCCCTTAAACGCTAATCCCCCGAGAAAAGTGCTGTTTTGCGGTGTCCCGGGACGGAATTGAACCGCCGACACGAGGATTTTCAATCCACAAGCGGGCCCAGGAAGTTGGTCGAAAGTCACGCTGTTTCCTTTCGTTTCGTCGCACTCGCGGCAAGCAGTGTGCCGCTGGTGTACATGTGCCGGTCGATCCACTGCCGAATCTGCAGGCTTTGCATCGAAAACCACTCGCCGCGCACCCTGGCGCCCTTGAAGTCACGGTGTAGGCCGCGCTCGGTGGCCCTGGTCCCCGGCAGCAAAGCGACCAGCTCAGCCACCCCGGCGCAGTGCGTCTGAACTTGCGCCACGCGCGCCACAGGGTCATTCGAGGTGAAGCCGATCTTGATTTCAGCTCCCACGCGAATGCCGTAAACCCAGCCGGGCTCGTTCTCACGGCGCCTGAAGTACGCCTCCACGTCCGCCCGGACTTGCTTGTCCGTGTCGATGGCGAGGATGACCAAGCGCGATCGCTCGTAAGAGGCGGCCCACAGGTCCGCGGCTACGCGGTCGGCGCATTTGGTCGAGGCCCGCTTGTTGCCGTACGAAATCCACCAGACGGTCCCTCGTTGGTACAGCTTCACTTGAGCCTCTTCTTGTTGTTTCCTACCCGGGACCCCATCAGCTTCCCCAACGCATCGGCAGGCAGCTGGCCATAGACCTTCTCGACCATGCGGCTGTCGGCGTGGCCGAGCATCTTGCCGATTAGGTGGGGCTCCACGCCCAGCTGGCGCAGGATGCTGCCGTGGGTCCGGCGCAGGTCCCGGGGTGTCACGCGCGGCACCTTGGCGTGCCTGCAGGCCACCTCCAGGTCACGGCGGACGTTGCCCCAGGGCTCGAACGGGAGCCCCTTGGCGGCGCGCTCGGCCAGCTTGGCGAAGG
>JAYUYU010000503.1:0-5379 GCA_043752365.1 Myxococcales bacterium
GGGGCGACGACATTCTTGCGCTCGCGGACGCCCTCGTTGGAGCCAGCCTCGCGCAGCGGTCGATCAATGGCAGCGGGGCTGAGCGAGCCGTCGCCCCGGTTAGGCGCGGGACTTGGACGCTTCGGATACGGCTGCGGAGCACGACCTTCAGCGGGCGTGTCGCCCGTCAGCGGGAACAGCGGCAATGTCTGCTTGCCCGTCAACGGCGCGTTCAGCAGCGACACGTCGATGCTCGGCGCAAGTTCGCTCTCAGTCGTCGAGACGACGAGCGTCGAAACGTCGATCGTCGGGGCACCGCTCGCCGTGTCGCCCATGATGCCGCCGTTCATGGCGGCCGTCATGTTGGCGAGAAAGTCGTCGCTGCGCGGCTTTTGCACTTGGTCGTCGTGATGCGCCAGCGCCTTCAGGCTCGGCGTACCGGTCGAGCTCGGTAGCTCGTCATCGGGCGGCGGCAAGCTGGGTGGCAACTCCTCGATAAAGTCGTCGACGCTCTCGGGCACGGCGTCGGGCTTCGTCAGCGGGGGCGTATCGCTGATTTCCCAATCGCTGGCGCTCAGCTCTTCGACGGTGCCTGGCGGTTCAGGAGACCCGCCGATGCCCGGCTCGACGCCGGCGAAATTCAGGAAACCTGGCGAAAGCGCGACCAGCTCGGTGGCTCCGCCCGGCCGCGGCGCCCCGATGCCCATCAGTGTGGATTTGGCCGTCGGGCGAGGCGGGGCAGGCGCGGGCTTGGCGCCTTTGGGCAAGGGCTTGGGTGGCAATGGCTTTTCGACCTCTGGCAGCGTCTTGGGATCGACGTCGGAGGCGTCGACTTCGATGGTGGCGTGGCACTGGCGACAGCGCACCGTGACGACGCGACCAGCGACCTTGCGCCGCAGCAGGTCATCATTGAGGAGGAAGCGAGCCTGACAGCTCTTGCAGACGACTGCGAAGGCCATTGAAAAAACCGCTTAAGCATCGATCGAAACGACCCCCACCGGCAAGCTTGGTCAGCGAGGAACAATCGCCGACAGGTGCCGTCCGCTTCGTTTACCGTCACGCCGGAATGAAAAATAGTGCTCCGGCTGACGGACGGTGCAGCCGCCAACCTGGTCGACTTCCGTAAGGCCTAGGGCGAGCAGCTTTTGGCTGACGATGGAGCGCAGATTGACGTGCGGTTTAGCGCCGGCTTCGCGCAGAACCGCGCCCGCTGCCGGACACACCGCAGAAAGCTCCGCCGCCACGTCGTCCGAGACCTCGAACGCCGGAAGCGAGATGTGCGGGCCGATCGCCGCCAGCAAGCGCCCTCGTCCGCCGATGTTCTCACGCAAGCAGGCGACTCCCGCCTCCACGACTCCGACGACCACGCCCCGCCAGCCGGCGTGAATCGCCATCACCGCGCCGCTGCTTACGTCTGCCAACAGGATAGGCACGCAATCGGCCGAACGGACGCCATAGGCGTGGTCAGGCTCGTTTCCGCCAAGCGCGTCACCCTCGAGGGTTATTGTGCTCGCTCGCTCGGCGGGCGAACGGTAGAAGCGCGCCTCCCGCCCATGCACCTGGGACAGGTAGAGCACGCGCGCGGGCTCCACGCCGAGCAGCTCGCCGGCTCGCCTCAGGTTTTCGTCGACGTGCTCCGGGTCGTCGCCCACGGCGGTCGAAAAGCTCAGGCTCTCGAACGGCCCCTCGGACGCTCCGCCCCGCCTCGTGAAGAAGGCGTGGCGAAAGCCGGCCCGCTGCAGAAGTGGGCTCCGATGGTGGCCTGGCTCTCGCGCTGGCGGGCGCGCCGGCGGGCGCGCCGGCGGGACTGCGTCTCGGGCTCTGTCGTTCAAATCGCTTCCCGGCAGGAGTTTTGGTATGGCTGTGGCTCCATGCGCCCCAAGGACCCTTTCATAGGCCGCGACTTGCTCGGCGGCCAATTCCGGGTCCTCGAGAAGATAGGCACGGGAGGCATGGGGTCAGTCTACAAAGCGGAACAGCCGGCGATGAACCGGATGGTCGCGATCAAGATCCTCCATCCTAAGCTGGCCGGGCGCAAGGATTTGACCGCCCGCTTCCGTCGCGAGGCGCGCGCCATGAGTCAGCTCACTCATCCGAACACCGTGAAGGTGTTCATGTATGGGGAGCTCGAGGACGACGGCTCGCTGTATATCGTGATGGAGATGCTGGAGGGCCGCAACCTGAACCAGACGGTCAGGAAGGAGGGCCCGTTGCCAGTCGAGCGCGCCATTCCGGTGCTGATTCAGTGCTGCGGTGCGCTGCAGGAAGCGCACGACTTGGGCATCGTGCACCGCGACTTGAAGCCCGAGAACATCTTCTTGTCGAAGCAGGGAGGCATGGCCGACTATCCCAAGGTGCTGGACTTTGGCCTGGCCAAGGTCACCGAACGGCAGATGCAGCCCGGGTCCGTGATTTTGACTCAAGAGGGAATGGTGTTCGGCACTCCGGAGTTCATGTCTCCCGAGCAGGCGCAGGGCAAGACGCTCGACGCGCGCAGCGACATCTACTCACTAGCGGTCATTTTGTACGAAGTGCTCACTGGCAAGCTGCCTTTTTCGGCGCGAACGCCCATGGAGTACATCCAAAAGCACGTTACCGATCCGATAATTCCGCTGAGTGAACGCGTGCCGGATCGCAAGTTCGACCGCGGCCTCGACGAGGTGCTGGCCCGTGCCCTGCAAAAACAGCCCGACGATCGCTATCAAACGGCGGGCGAGTTCGGCGAGGCCTTGCGTCAGTTTGGTGGCGCAGCCGCCAAGGCTTTGCCCGCCGTGGGGCCCAGGGCGCCCAGCCTGAACGGTGACCTGAAAGTGGCTGCGCAGCGCAACGCCTCGGTTCGTGCCGGGGGACCCAGCGCAAAGCTGCTGGTGCTTGTCGCCGCGGGTTGCCTGTTCGCCGGAGTCTTGATCGCCGTGCTGGTGATGAAGGTTCTGGCACACTGACGCGGAGCGAGCGTTGAACCGCGCGCGGCTGGTGAGAATCGCTAAGGTCGTCGGTTGGGCGACGCTAGCGGCTTGCGTTTTGGGGGCCGTGGCGGTCGTGCTGGTGGTGCGCCACTACGAGGCCAAGCTCCCGACGCTCGACAAGGTGCGCAAGGGCTACGAGCCACCCCAGGTGACGCGCGTGTTGTCGCGTGACGGCGCCGTGCTGGCCAGCTTGTTTACCGAGCGCCGCACGGTGGTCAAGTTCGACGCCATCCCCAATCACGTCAAATTGGCGTTTTTGGCGGCCGAAGACGCCTCGTTTTATCAGCATGAGGGGTTGAACTACCTCGGCATGCTGCGCGCGCTGGCCGTCAACTTGCGCTCGGGGCGCTCGCGCCAGGGAGCGAGCACTATCACCCAACAGGTCGTGAAGAACGTGCTGCTCGTGCCCGAGCGCACCTACGAGCGCAAAATCAAAGAGACCATTTTGGCGCGCCGGCTCGAGCAGGAGCTGTCGAAAGACGAAATTCTTTCGCTCTACTTGAATCAAATTTACCTGGGGCACGGGCGCTACGGGGTCGAGGAAGCGTCGCGCTACTATTTCGGTAAGCGCGTGCGCGAGCTGGACGTGGCCGAGGCCGCCACGCTGTCGGGTCTGGCCGCTTCCCCCGAGCGCTATTCGCCGCGGCACGACGCCACGCTTTCGCTGCGACGGCGGCACTACGTGCTGGCGCAAATGCTAGCTAAAGGCTTCGTCACGCAGGAGGTGTTCGCCGACGCCGAGCAACGCCCACTGCGGCTGGCGCCTGTCAGCGATGGCGAGTCGGAGCTGGCGCCAGAGGTGGTCGAGCACGTGAAGCGGCTGTTGGTGAAGGTTGCGGGCAAGGCCGCTGCGCGCGGCGGTTTCGTGGTCGAGACCAGCATCGATCCGACGCTGCAGGCCGCCGCACGCAGGGCCACGCGCGACGCCTTGGATCAGTATTTGGTGCGGCAAAAGCTGTTGCCACCGTACACGCAAGAAGAGCGCAAGTTGTGGGGCCCGCTGGAGCGCGGCGTACCCAAGCAGAACAAGGTTTACGTCGGCAAAGTCGTGGCGGTCGATGATCGCGCGGGCAGCATCGACGTGAGCGTCGGCCCGACCTTGGGCCGCATCGACTTGCGGCACGAAGAGCGCTTCAACCCCAAGCGCTTGCCGCCGAGCGAATTCACGCGCGAGGGAGCAGCGCTGCGCGTGAGAGTGTTGTCGTTGGGCGACGCTGCTGCGAAGGCCGAGCTGAAGCTGGAGCTCGGTCCCGAGGCGGCGCTCGTCGTGCTGGATCCTCGCACGCGCGAGGTCCGAGCGTTGATTGGCAGCTATCAGGGCGTGGCGGGCGGTCTCGACAGGTCCACGCAGTCGCGGCGCCAGCCCGGCTCGGCTTTCAAGACGCTGCTGTACGGCTACGCGCTCCACTCGCGACGCCTCACGCTGGGCAGCGTGCTGAGCCTGACCCGCAACGCCAAAGACCATAGACACAAGCCGCCGCCGGGCGTTGCGCCGGACGCCACCGAGTACAAGCTGCGCTTGCGGGACGCGCTGGCCATCAGCGACAACGCCGCCGCGCAAAAGGTGCTGGAAGAGGTCGGCGCGCCCAACGTGATCGACTTTGCCAAGGCGCTGGGCATCGAATCGCCGCTGGCGCCCACGCCGTCGCTGGCGCTGGGTGCTTACGAGGTGACGCCCATCGAACTCACCGCGGCCGTGGCGACGTTTGCAGCGGCCGGTGAATATCGTCCGCCCGTGTTGGTAAAGCGCATCACGGATTCTTCGGGTCGCGAGCTGCCGTTGCCGCCGCAGCCACCGGCGCGCCAAGTCATTCCCGCTGAAGACGCGTACTTGATCACCAGCGGGCTCACCAGCGTCGTCACGTCCGGCACGGCCAAGAGCGCCGGGGTTTTACAGCGGCCGCTCGCCGGGAAAACCGGCACGACGAATCAGGCCAAAGACACCTGGTTCGTCGGCTACTCCACCGACTTCGTCGCGGGCGTGTGGGTCGGCTACGACGAAGCCATGCCGCTCGGCTACGGTGAGGCAGGCGCGGTTACGGCGCTGCCGATCTGGATCGCCTTCATGAAGGTCGCCGAAGCAGGGCGCCCTGCCGTCGATTTTCCGCGTCCGCCCGGCATCGTCACGGTGCGCATCGATCCGGTCACTGGCCTGCTGGCAGCGCCCGACACCGGCGAAGGCATCGACGAAGAGTATTTGGACGGCACCGCGCCGACCGAGCAGAGCGCGCCCGCCGTGCCCCCCGCTGAATCCGCCCCGCCTCCGGACGACGAGGCTGCCGCGGCCGCTGCCGCGACGCCCCTTCCAGTACCGCCCCTGTCCATTCCATCAGGCGCATTGCCTGAAGTTCCGCCCCCGTTCTAGGGCTCCACGACGCCTTGTGACGCACGCGCAGGGTTGCTATGTCGGGCGCCATGTCCAAGGTTGGGATGT
>JAYUYU010000504.1:0-5374 GCA_043752365.1 Myxococcales bacterium
CGCAGGTGTTCGTACTCGGCGATGCGCTGCCCTTCGACGAACTGGTCGGCGTCAATGTTTAGGTTGGGGATACTGTTCTTGTCCCACGGAAAACGTGAGTACTGCCCTACGACCTTGGCCTGTACCTTGCCATAGTCGGTCGTGTGGGTTGGGTCGGTCTTGCTTGTAACGAACAGGTGATCGACCCAGTTGGCGTTGCTAGAAGCGCCCGGCTGGTAGAGACCATCTTGGAAGCAGCAGATACCGCCACCGTTGTCGCCGCCATTCATCTTCAGCAGCTGGTCGTCAGACACCGCGAACCAGTAGTGGTTGCCGACGGTGCCGAAGATATCGAGCTCGAAGTCTTCCAACTTGGTGTCGACGAGGGGCGCGTCTGGATACCGCGGGTCGATGCCGCTGTCGTCTCCGCCAGCGCCGCCGCTGCCTGCTTCCGCAACTGGAGCACCAGCGTCACCCCCCTCGGCCGCAGCCTTGCCGGCAACTCCGCTCTTGCCGCCCTTGCCACCCGGCGTTACGGGCTCGGCTGCTCCCCCGTCGGTGTAATACTTGTTGTCGTAGTAGTGGTTGACGACGTCGTCGCCACACCCCAATGCCAGCGCTGCCGGCGCCGACAACAGAGCGAGCAACGATAAGCGACCGCGCGACCGTGATCCGATTTGTAGCATTCCCAAGGCCCTTCCGTGACGAATTGATAGCTCAAAATTGGCAACCCGACAACTTCCCCCCGGTCACCTACCCAAGCCTTTTGCAGGTCCTGGCAAGCCGTGGCGCGGCCTTGGCGTCGGTCTCTGCCTCCTGCCTTTGCTGGCGTTGGCCTCGTTGCCGGGGTGCAAGGGCCGCCGCGATTCGGCTCCGTCCGCCGGCGCTGAGCGTCGGCCAGCACGTCCCAGCGCGCCGGAAAGGGCCGCCGCTGGCAGCACCGGGAGCGCCGGGGCCGCCGCCGCCGCAAACGGCGATGGCGACGACGGCGAGCTTGCCCCGCCAGCCAAGCCGACCTTCGGCAGCGACACCCTCCGCCCCCCGTCGGCCCGGTTCGCGGCGGACGCGCTGGCGCCATCGCTGGTGTCACCCACCCGTCTAGTCGTGATGGGCGACTACGGCCGCGCCGGCCCGCACGAGCAGCAAGTTGCTGAGCTGGTTCAGTCGCTGAACCCCGATTTCGTGTTGACGACTGGCGACAATAACTACCCGCTCGGCGCCGCGGCCACGATTGACCTGAATATTGGTCAATACTTCAGCGATTTTATTTACCCCTACAAGGGCAACTACCCGAGCACGGCGACCAAGAACAAGTTTTACCCCGTGCTCGGCAACCACGACTGGTACACCGACAACGCCTCTGCCTACCTGGCGTACTTCAGCCTGCCGGGTAACGAGCGCTACTACGAGGTCGTGCTGGGCGACGTGCACTTCTTCGCGCTGGACAGCGACGAGCACGAACCGGACGGCGTCAGCGCGACTTCCAAGCAGGCAATGTGGCTCAAGCAGGAGCTGGCGGCCTCGAAGAGCGCGTTCAATGTCGTCGCGATGCACCACCCGCCCTTTTCGTCGGGGCCGCACGGCGACACGCCGTATATGCAATGGC
Organism: Myxococcales bacterium; assembly: GCA_043752365.1. Taxonomy (GTDB): domain Bacteria; phylum Myxococcota_A; class Polyangia; order Polyangiales; family Polyangiaceae; genus PMG-095. The sequence continues at coordinate 1,586 of JAYUYU010000504.1, forward strand.
CGTACGCCGAGTGGGGCGCCGACGTGGTGTTGGCCGGCCACGACCACTGCTACGAGCGGCTCAACATCGACGGCATTTTGTACCTGGTATCGGGCTTGGGCGGCGCCAGCATCTACTCTTTTGGAGAGCCCACGACTGGCAGCGTCGCGCGCTTCAACGAGCAGTACGGCGCCACCTTGCTCGAGGCGAACAGCGAAGAAATGCGCTCGTCCTTCCTCGACGTCGAAGGCAACGTGATCGACACGACGACGTTTCGAGCGCGGCCGCGTCGCTAGCCGACGGCGTCGCTCAAAAAGCGCGCTTTCAGCAGGCATTCGTCGAGCTCAGCCTGACAATCGGAGTCGACCACGATGCCGCTGCCGACGCCGAGCCGGCCCTGGCCTGCGCGGTCGATGAACAGGCTGCGAATCGCAACGTTGAAGCAGGCGTCGTTGCTGGGCGTAACGTAGCCAATGCTGCCGCAAAAGATGCCGCGCGCGCTCGGCTCCAGCCCGTGAATCAGCTGCATGGTGCGCAGCTTGGGTGCGCCGGTGACAGAGCCGCTCGGAAACAGGCTGCGCATCAAGCTACCAAGGCCGAGCTCGGGGTCGACTTCGGCCTCGATGCTCGAAGTCATTTGCAATACCGAATCAAAGCGTTCGACCCCGAACAACTCCGGCACGCGCACGCTGCCGGGCTTGGCCAGCCTGCCAATATCGTTGCGCAGCAAGTCGACGATCATCACGTTCTCGGCGCGCGTTTTGGGGTCGTTGCGCATGCGTTCGGCAAGCTGCGCGTCTTCGGTTGCGCTTTGGCCCGAGGCCAAGGTGCCTTTCATGGGTTTGAGCTGTACCTGGCCCTGCTGCTTTCTGAAAAATAGCTCCGGCGAAAGCGAAACGAGCGAATACTCACCAGTATCGATCAGCGCCGAGTAGGGCGTGACTTGAGCCGAACGCAGGCGCTGGAAGAGCGCCGCTGGCGAGCCGCGCACGCTGAAGCGAGCCCGCAACGACTGGCACACTTGGTAGCTGTCGCCGGCGCGCAAATGCTCTTGAATGCGCGCAAAATCACTGCGGTATTGCTCACCGTCGCGCTCGAAGTGAAAGCGCGAAACGGACGCGGGCTCGCGGTCGGCGCGCTCAGCGAGCCAGGCTCCGACGGCGCGTCCCAACAGCTCGCGCCGTTGCTCGAAGACACCGAACCACAGCGCATGCTCGTCGAGCGCCGGCACGTCCAAGCGCGACAACTTGGGCTCGAGCCCGTAGCCGGCCTCGTAGGCCATGAAGCCGGCGACGTAGCGACCGTGATGCACGGCGTTTTCGCAAAGTTCCAAGGCGTCGAGTACGGCGCTTGGTTGCCGGCAGCAAATCAGCCGCTCGGGCGCCTCGAACAGCAACGCGCGCTCTTGGTCGGGGTCCCGGTGACTCTCGACGAGCAACACGAACGGCGCATCAGCGACTTTTGCCACAGCGGCCAGTTCCGGGCGTTTTGGCGAGCACCGTATAGTCGCCAACGTCGATATCGAACGGCACCGTCACGCGCCCTTCGAGTTTGCCATTCTGGTCGGTCGGAAAGGCGCCCAGCCACGTTTCGACGCCCGCCGCGTCACGCAAGCTGACGTCGACCCGAGAAAACGTGCACGGTTCGCCCGAAGCCTGAACGCTGCCTGAAATCTGAACCGTGCCGCCGCGTTGACCGCTGCTGCTGGCGAGCTTCAAATCGATGCTGGCGTGCGGGCGGTCGTCACCTAGCTCGGGTGAGCGCGGGGCACCGGGCTCGATGCCGGCGCCGCTGGCTGACGGCGCAGGGCTTGGGGAGCGAGCCGACAGCGCCGGTGTTGCGCCGTTTGGCAGGCTGCGGCCCGTACCTTCCAGCGTTTCGGACAGCATGCTTTGCGCTGACTCGGAGCCTTCGGGCCAACCAAACGCGTCTGGCGGAGGCCGGTACAAGTGCTCGGCCGTGCGCGGCTCCAGCTCCATACGGCCGGCGGCGCCGCCCAAATCGATGCGGTGAAAACGCACGCCGTCGTAGACCTCGACCCAGGCATGCGCTTCGTTCCGGACCATGCGCGTGGGTACGCCGAGGCCCAACGCCGTGACCGCGAACGCATAAGCGCGGTGCCGACACACGCCCTTTCGCGACAGCGCAAGCTCGGAATAAAGCTGCACGCCGCGCGAGGCCTTGGGCGCGGCCTCGGACGGCGAGAAGCCACGAAAATAGCCGACCAAAGCGGTGACGACCTGCCGCGGCGCCTGCCGCTGAGACACGCCAATTTCACGCGCTACGTCGAGGGCGGCGCCGCGGACGGCTGGCGGCAAGGGCGGCAACTTGGGCAGCAGCTCACCCCAGGTAGCGTCTGCCAGCTCGGAGCCGAGCGAGGCGCGCGGCGCGGCCAGCTGCATGATCAGGCGAACGCGACGCCGCGCGTCGGCGGTCATGAACCAATTGTCGGCGTGGTCGCGCTGCAACGAAAACGGCAGCTCCGGGTCGGTCCGGGCCACGAGCACGCGAGCACCAGGCGCAACGCTGGGAATGCGCACGGGCAAACCAGGCGCCACGTCCACGAACAGGTCGGCGTAAAACTGGTCGTCCGCCGGCCCAGGCTTACCGCTGATTTCGAGCTTGTTCAGCGATTTGTCGAACACGATAAGCTCGAAGCCTTCGTCGACGGAGTCGTAGGCATACAGCCGCTTGAATGGCACCACAGCTGGCGTGAAGGGCTCGTCGTACGACACCGAGTCGGGCCGGCTGGTGTCGCGGTCGACACGAAAGCTGGCGTCGATGCTGTCGGGAGTGGCGTTGCCGCCGTACGCGTGTTCGCCCTTCGGCCTACGTTCGCCGGTTTGCGGGGCCGGTACGACGCCGCTTTCGGTTTCCAGCGCGGCAGGCATCGCGCCGTCGGGCGTGGTCGCCGAAAGCTCGACGTCTTCGGTCGGGTTCGGCTCGATGTACTCGTGCAGCATCGGCGCCTGTGCCCACGCCGCCAAGGCGACGCTGAAGAGCGCTACCGACAGCCAGCGGAGAGGAGCACGACGCATGGAGGACACGCAGCGTAGCACGCAGCCTTGGCGCTACGGGGCACGCCACTCCCCTTCGGCCCAGACGTAGCGCACCGACTCCCAATGCCAGTAGCCGCAGGCCCACCGCCAACCGGGCGAGGGCGGCTGGCCTTTCGGCTCACACGCTTCGTCGCGTGGCCTTTCGCGAGCTTCGGCAGAAGAGACGCGCTGCTCCCGCTGGGTTGCGCAGCCTGAAGCCGCCAGAACGAGCGCGACTGCGCCCGGTAGAACGGGAAGGACAAGCGACCGACGCATCATCGAATGTATTCAACCGTAGCCCAACGCCACGCAAAGCGGAGGGGATCCAGCCGTGGGATTATGCCAGATTTTCGCGCGACGCTGGCCTCCAGAAGAATTAGGCTCCCAGCCCCTTCATGACCACGCTCGAAGCCCAGCTCGCGGCCTTGCCGGCAGATCTCCAAATGACCCTCACCGCTTGTGGCTTCAACGCCGCGCGGCTGATCGAGCTCTCGCGTCCGCTGCAGAACGGAGTCGCCGCGGACAACTTGGTCAAGGGCACGCTCGCGCCGCCAGCAGCCGGTGACGTCGTGCAGCTTCCGGCGCCCGGCAGCGCCGAGCACGCCCGACTCTCGGCGCTGGGCCGAGAGTCGCTGGAGCGTGGCGAGTATGCACTGGTGGTGTTGGCGGGCGGCATGGCTACGCGCATGGGCGGCGTCGTCAAAGCGCTGCTCGACGCCGTGCCGGGCAAGAGCTTTCTCGATTTACGGCTGCGCGAGGTAGAGGTGATTCG
>JAYUYU010000505.1:0-5362 GCA_043752365.1 Myxococcales bacterium
AGAGTGGTGATCGTGGACGCGCCTTCGGCGCGGTTTCCGCCGCAGGCGGTTCACCCTTCTGCCGCAGGCGCCCATTTCGCCGCAGGCGGTTCTCGGGCGAAGCCCGCGACACGATCTCGAGCGCCGAAACAGCAAACGTACGTCTGCTGCTTGCTCGGGGTGGGTTTGATTTTGGCAGTGTCCTCGCTGCCGTCGAGGCCAAGCCGGCTGCGCCGGTGCTCGCTGCGCTCGCAGCCCCGACTGCAGCTCCGGGCACTGCTGGTGGGGCGGGGATGGCTCGCAAGCAGGCGCGGCCGAAAAAAAGCGAACGGAGTTTCACGATGGCATTTCAACTTGAAGAACTGAGTCTTGAATTGATCGACGCGCTCGTGCCCCTCATGCCGCGCATCAAGAACCGCGACAAGACACTCGCGGACCAACTGCGGCGGGCGGCGAGTAGCATTGGGCTCAACGTGGCTGAGGCGGCTTGCTCCGATCCCGGAAACAAGCGTGCGCGGTTCCACACCGCGGCGGGCAGCGCACGCGAGACGCAGCATGCGCTGCGCCAGGCGATCGCCTGGCGCCTGGTGACGGCGCGCGACGCAGAGCGCGCGCTGGGGCTGGTCAGGCGAATCGTGGCCATACTCTGGAAGATCACGAGGTGCTAGAGCCTGTCGCCGGGCCGTTGCAGGGCCTCTTCTAGCGCCGTTTGGCGGCCGCACGGCCATGCTAGGGCTTCCCGGCGGATCTTCTGGCGCCGCCTGGGCTCGCGTGCGATGAGCCGCCGATGCCGTTTGGCCTGCCGACTCTGAACGCGATCCTCAACTCTTTGGCGGGCCTGCTGTTGGTGCTGGGCTTCGTCTTCATCAAGCAGAAGAAGATCGCGCAGCACCGGGCCTGCATGCTGGCAGCGTTCGGCGTCTCGACCGCGTTCTTGGTCAGCTACGTGATTCACCACTGGCAAGTGGGCTCGGTGCCATTCAAAGGCTCGGGGGCAATACGCCTCGTATACTTTGCCATTCTCATCCCCCACGTCTTGCTGGCAATCACGGTCGTACCGCTGGCGGTCACGACCATTTCCCGCGGCTTGAAGCTGCGTGTGCCGGAGCACAGGCGCATAGCGCGGGTGACGTTGCCCATTTGGCTGTTCGTCTCGGTGAGCGGCGTCGTGATCTATCTGATGCTGTATCAGATGTAGGTGACGGTGCGTCGGCGGATGAAGTGAAACATTTGGCTGCGCCGGCCGTTGATCACAGGGTGAGGCCTATGGCTCGCCTCGGACGCGCAGCTCGGCTCCTAACGGTGGGGCTGCTGGGTGGTCTCGCCTTCTTGATGGGGCACGCTCCGCCCGTACCCAAGCCGACAGGGGAGCCAGTGGCGTCAGCCGAGAGCCTGAGCCAGGCCTGGCTCCTGGCCGAAAGCGCCCAAGCCCAATCCGATCAGCACCACCCGCAGGCCGCTTTGGCCAACTGGCGGCGCGCTTACGAGCTGAGCGCCGACCCCACCCTGTTGCTGGAAATTGCGCGGCTCGAGCGCGAGGCTGGCCACGCCGCGCGGGCCACTCACGCCTTCGAGTCGTTTTTGGCGCAAGGCACCGGGCGCGTCTCGGAGCAGCGCAGGGGCTTGGTCGGGCGACAGCTACAGGCCACCGCGGCCAACACCGCGCGCCTCACGCTGCACACGAACGTGCTTGGCGCGTTGGTCGAGCTCGAGCCCGAGCGAGGAGTCGCGGTGGGCGGAGGCTTCTTGGTGAACGTCGTGGTGGACGCGGGCGAGCGGCGACTCAGCCTCAGCAAGCCCGGCTTCGAGACTCGGACGCTCGTGCTCTTGCTCGAGCCGGGTGAGGTGCGGGCGCTCCGCGTCGACCTGGACAAGGCTGCGGGAGGGCGCAGCGAAACTGGATCTAGCAAGCCCCGCCTTGCGCGTTCGCGACCACCGAATCAGCCTCGAGCTCCTGGCTGAAGACGGCGGAACCACGGGCTGGTCGTCGCCGGTAACCTCACCGCGCTCGGTTGGGTGTTGGACAAACCGCTTCGGTACGCAACGACTGCGAACGTCGACACATAGGCTGAACCTATGTGTCGCATTGGCTCCGCCTCACGTGAAATTGGGCGCAATTGCGCACCCCCGGCAGAAACCGCTTGCGCCAAGGTCGCTCGCCCTCAAGGGTGAAGTCGATGACGCGAGCTGGTTGGTCTTTCTTGGGGGTAATGACGACTCTGGCGCTGTGCGCCGTGGCGCCGCCAGCAGCTGCCAAGCGCACCGGCATGAACTTGCCCTGCCACAACTGCCACGAAGGTCGCGACATTCCGCAAGTCACGGCCATGCTGTCGGCGACACGCGTCGAGCCTGGGCAGTCCGTAACCCTGACCGTGACCGCCACGCACCAACGAGCCAAGGTGGGCGGGGTGCTGGTCGACAGCAAGGGACTGGGCTCGTTCGAGATGGTCGACGCCGTGGGCACGCAGCTGTTCATGGGCATGCCGAGCCAAGCGACCCACGCCATGCCGCACCCGTACATGAACGGGCAGGTGCAGTTCTCGTTTCGCTGGGTTGCGCCCATGGCGGTGGGCGCCGCCGAAATCGACATCTGGTCCAACGCCGCCAACGACAACATGAAGCCAGAGGACGACAGCGCTGGCGAAACGCGCATGGGCGTCTCCGTCGGCTGCGACGGCAAGTGGTTCTACGTGGACAAGGACAAGGACGGCGCTGGCGAACAACATGGCGGCGTCTTTTCCTGTATGCCAATGCCGGACCGAATAGAGCAAGGCGGGGACTGCAACGATCAGAATCCGCAAATCAACCCGGCCGCGGTCGAACTCTGCAACAGCATCGACGACAACTGCGACGGCAAGGCGGACGACGGCTTTACGCCCGTTCTGCTCGTGACCGACGCTGACGGCGACGGCTTCGGCTCCACCAACGGCATGAGCATGATCGGCTGCCCGCCGGTCCCCAACTTCGCCACGACCTTCGACGACTGCAACGATACCGACGCCAGCATTCACCCCGGCGCCGCCGAAGCTGCAAACGGCCGCGACGACAACTGCAACGGCAAGGTGGACGACGCGGGCGTGACGCCCGGTACCGGTGGCGGTGGTGGCAGTGGTGGCACGACAGCGCCGCTACCGACGGCTCCTGCGGACCCTGGCTGCGCCTTTGCGCCGTCTGCACGGCTGCACACGTTGCCCGGCTTCGGCGCCGCGCTCATGCTCGGCTGGGCATTCGCACGACGTACAGCGCGTCGTCGCGGTGCGCGGCTGGTCTAGCTGCCTGTGCGCGCTTGATTATAGGTTTTTTCGCCCAACCTGCGGCCGCGCGGCCTCAGCACGCCAGTTCAGTGGCAAATAATTTCGCCGCTGATGGTCACGCCTGACGGAAAGTCGACGTCGGTGAATTGCGCCGTGACGGGCAAGCCGGGCAGCACCGTGATGGTGCCCGACGTGCCGAATTCTTGCGTGCTGCCGGGCCCGGTGGTGTGCGAAATGCTGGCCTTGCCGGCGCTGAAATCGAGCAAACCCGCGACCGTGTAGGTCTTGCCGGCGGCGGGCGGCATGCCGCCGTTGAAAACCACGCCAATCCCATTCTCGTCGCCGCAACTGCCAAACACGCTCATCGAATACCGGCTGTTCACGAACACCATGCAGTTGCCCAACGCTGGCTCGCGGGAGCCCGTGCACTCGGCGTTGCAAGCGCCGACAGCAGGGCAGGTCGTCCACGTGCCGGTCGAGCTGTTGGCGAGCGCGTCCGGAGCCCCAGCCGCGCCGGGCATGCCTGCCGCGCCAGCCGCCGCACCGCCCATGCCGCCGGCACCGCCTGTTGCCGGCTCAGGCGCGCCACCCGCCGCGACTTCCGTCGCCCCTCCGCTACCGGCCTCGCTTTGCGTGCCCGCAAGGCTCACGCTGTTCGCGCCAGCGTCGTTGCGCTGCCCGCCTGCGCCAGCGCCGTTGGAGGGCCGGTCGTTGTTCGTCGTCGTCGCCGCGTCGTCACCGCAGCTCACCGCTAAAACGAAGCACGCCAGTCCGCCCAACAACGCCCTCGACATCAGTTGCATGGCCGAGGCCTAACACGACCACTGCCACGCCGCCGCGGGATTCGCGCGCGGAAGGCGGGCGGGCCGAGCGCAGGACGCGGCGGACGTCAAAGTGCTCGAAAGCCTGTAGAGGGCGGCGCGTTTCGCGGAGTCGTTCGGAGCGCCGAGCGCTCCTCAAAACGCCGGCGTCGTCTTGTCCATCACCATGCTGCGGCATTGCCTGCTCCCCCGGTGCCGTAGCGCACCGTAAGGCCCGTCCGTGCTCGCTGCGCTGCGCGCGGCCGGGGGCCCTCACACGCCGGGCTTGCGCCCGGACGTGAGGGTCCCGCAGGGCTAGCTCCGCTGCCGTTGAGTGGGGTAGCGGCAATGCTCCTCGCGTTCGGCGTGGGGCCGGCCTTCGCGAGAGCGCGCACGCTCTGCGCCGCGCGCGGGGTTCGCGTGTTTTTACGGTGGGCGCGCGTCACAGAGCCTGCGCTTGGGGGGCGAAGGCCGGCCCCACGCCGGACGCGAGGAGGCAATGTCAAGCACACACGGCAAACTTCGCAAGCAGCAGCTGCTCACAGCACACGCGCACCGCATGCGCGTGGCGCCGTCGGATCCGGAGCGCATGCTTTGGCAGGCGCTCCGGTGCGGTCAGCTGGGCGTGCAGTTTCGGCGGCAGGTCGTGCTGCAGGGCTTCATCGTCGACTTCTTCGCCCCATCGAGCCGGCTAGTCGTGGAGGTGGACGGTGCCCAGCATGTGCGCCATCGCGGATCTGACCGGCGGCGCGACCGCCAGCTAGCGGCGGCGGGCCTTCGCGTCTTGCGGCTCTCCGCTCAACTGGTGCTGCATCGCACAAGAGAAGCGGTGGTGCTCGTGGCGCATGCGCTACCTCGCTGAGACTCCAGCATGAGCCGAAGCCGCCAAGAGACGTCTCCCCTAAAACGCCGGCGTCGTCTTGTCCATCACCATGCTGCGGCATTCGAGGACGGCGCCGTCGACGGTGACGGCGACGATGGAGCCGACTTCGGCCATGATGCCGACGAACGGGGGCTGCCAGGCCTGGTGCTCCCAAACGCAGGTAAATTCGCCATGAATGCGTTTGGAGTAGACGCGGCCGCGACCGGCGGCCCATTGACGGCCGAGCGTGTCGACGGCGATGGCGACCATGTCCGGTGCGGTCGGCACGCTGCGGGCGCTGACCGTGTTGTCCTCGATTTCGACGACGACGCCGTCGGTGCCGACGGCCACGACCAACTTGCGCTCGGGCCGTGACGCGCAGGCCAAGAACGCGCGGCTCTTCGGGGTTTGCAGGCGCTGGAGTGACCAGTGCAGCGGCCAAAACACGGCCGCGAAGGCTTCGCCAT
>JAYUYU010000506.1:0-5358 GCA_043752365.1 Myxococcales bacterium
TCGGCGAGCCCCGGGCGACATCTGCATCACGGCGCGCACCAACAAGTTGGTCGAGAAACGCTACGCGCAAATTCTCAAAGACGCGGGCTTCTCCGTACAAATCATCAAAACCGACGAGACCAAGCTCGGCGACGGCGTCCGCGTCGCCACCATGCACCGCATTAAAAGCTCGAGGTAGCGGAGCTCACGGGCACGGCCAGCAAGCAATAGCGTTCGTGCTCGTCAGCGGCTTCGGGGTTTACGCCGCGCGGCACTTCGCCCATGCTAACGCGATGACTCACCGCGCTGTTTGGCTGCTACTTGCGAGCGCCCTGTCGGGCTGTCAGGACGCCGCCACCGCGCCCACCGGGGCGGCGGGAACGTCGCAGGCCGGTGGCACCAACCCCGGCGCCTCGGGCAGCGCAGCGGGCGGCACGCCGCAGGGCGGCAACGTCGGTACCGGCGGCTCCTCCGTCGCAGCTGGTGGCCTGGCGGGCACTGGCGGCACCGCTTCGACTCAGGCGGGGGCGGCTGGTAGCGCTGGAGGCTCAGGCGGTGGCGGCGCGAGCGCGGGCCCTAAAGTCAGCGCGGGCTGCGGCAAGCCGGCGGGGCCTACGGGTGAGCGTCAAATGGCAGTGGCGGCTCGCACGGGCCTGTACATCGTTTCTCTTCCGCCCAACTACTCCCCCGACAAGGCCTACCCGCTCGGCTTCGGCTTCCACGGCCGCAACCGCAACCACAAGAACTGCCAAGAGGGCGACTGCGCCGGTTTCCAGAGCGTGATGGGCGGCGAGGCCGTGCTCGTCTACATGCAATCCTTGCGCGAGCCGCTCAACAACGCGATGGGCGGCTGGGAAGCGCAGAACGAACGCGACGACAACTCGAAGTTCTTCGAGAACGTGCTGGCCGAACTCAAGGCCAACTATTGCATCGATGAGCAGCGCGTGTTCGTCGCCGGTTCGAGCTCCGGCGCCAGTTTCAGCAATTTACTCGGCTGCCGCTACGGCGATCAGCTGTTGGCCGTCGGCCCCGTGTCAGGCGCCCTGCCCGAGAGCCAAAACTGCAAGGGCGCGCCCGCGGCCATAGTGATTCACGGCATCGACGATCCGCACGTCACATTCGCCAGCGGCGTCGCGGCCCGCACCAACTACGCAACGCGCAGCACCTGCACTGACACCACGCTGCCGCCCATCGCCGGCATGCACGCCGATATTCGCGCCAAACGCGACGCGCAGCCCAGTGTCGAGGACGACGGATGCGTTGACTACCAGGGCTGCGCCGCCGCATCCCCGCTCCGTTGGTGCGAGCACAGCTTCGGCGGCTACGACGGCAGCACCCACGGCTGGCCGCCCACCGGCGGCAAGCTGATCTGGGATTTCGTTAAGGCGCTGTAGGGGGTCGCGACGGGCGAGGCGGGCTGATGCGAAGTGGCGGGGCTGGGTCCGGAGGTTCAAATCGCGGGGGCGATTCAACCGATGTACCGCAAGGTTTTCTCGACGATTCGGGTCCTTTCGCAGGCAGGCGAGTTCCCGTGCGCGAGGGCCACGACGTGGCGACGCCAAGCCGAGTGCTAAGCGAAGACGCCGTGGAAACGGACGAGCGGATGACGCGGGGGCGGGCTGAGGGCGCAAAGTCGCGCCAGAAACTGAATGTGCCGACCTGAATCTCCCTCAAGCGTGGTCGTAGCGGTTGGCCAATCCCTGGCGGTCGGCGGCCAGGCGGAGCGAGACGCCGAAGCTGCGGCGTGGTGACGGCGCTTGCTCTCCGCCGGTTGGGCTAGTCTCCGCGCGGTGTCCCCTGCGCTTGCGTCTGTGTTCGTTGATCTGGCCCTCTCCCCGAGCGGACGTCTCCGTTTCTCGGCATCAGAAACCGCGATCGACGTTGAGCCGGCGCGGCTCGCGCGGCTGACGCAGGCATTCGAGCGCGGCTCTGGCGATGGCTTGATGCAACTCGGTGGCGCTGAGCTCGAGGGCGACTTGCCGCCTGCGCTGGGTTGGTTTCGCGAATTTGGGCAGCTGTTTTTCACGGCGCTCTGCGCGCTGCCGGATCTCGACACGCCCGGCGCGGTAGGCGCCGCGCCGCCTTCGCCCGATTTCGATGAGCTGGCGCGTTCGGCGGCGCCGATGCTGGGTGGCGAGTACCTGAACGCGGCGGTCCTCGGCGGGCTTTGGAGCCAGACGTGGGACGCGCTGTCCACTCGGGCGGTGGAGCGCGGCGAGAGCGTGATCGAGATCGTGCGTGGCTTGAGCCCGGCGTGGCACAGCGTCGGGCGCGTGGTGTTTCATCTCGCCGAGAACAAGCGCGACACCGAGCATCCGTTCGCGTTTCTGGCAACGTACACGACGCGGCTGTCGCGCGCGGCCAAGGCGCAGCATGTGCCGCTCGGCGAGGCGCTGCGCGAGTATGGTGGCGCTCGCCAGCGCCAAGCTCTTTTGGCGGTGCTCTTACCGGTGCAGCGGGCCGCGGAGAAGAGCGAGCTGGTGCGGCAGCTCGTCGACTCGGGCGATCTTTACCATCCGCTTGCCTGGACGCCTCCGGAGGCCTACCGGTTTCTGCGCGAGATGCCGGCCATCGAGCACAGCGGCGTGCTCGTGAGAGTGCCGGATTGGTGGAGTTCGCGGCATCGAGCGCGCGCGGTGGTGCAGGTGAGCGTCGGCAAGAAGCCGCCGTCGACGCTCGGACTCGAGGCCCTCCTCGATTTCTCGGTCGAAGTCGCCCTCGACGGAGACAAGCTGTCGCCTGAGGAATGGCGTGCCATCGCGCGCGCCGAAGCTGGCCTGGCGATGGTGCGTGGGCGCTGGGTCGAGGTCGATCCAAAGCGCCTGACGGAAGCGCTCGAGCACTGGAGAAACGTCGCGAAGGGCGCAAAGGACGGCATGTCGCTGCTGGAGGCAATGCGTCTGCTCGCGGGAGCCGGGCAGGGCGAAGGGCGCGACGAGGAAGCCGCTCGGTCTAACGCCGCGTGGACGGGCGTTCAAGCGGGTGAGTGGTTGGCCAACACACTGCGTGTATTGCGCAGTCCCGAAACTGACGCGCCAAGCGATCCGCGGGACGAACTTCGTGCCGAGTTGCGCCCGTACCAGCGCGCCGGCGTCGAGTGGCTGCGTCTGCTCGTGGGGCTCGGGCTTGGCGCCTGCTTGGCCGATGACATGGGCCTCGGCAAGACCGTGCAGGTGCTTGGGCTCTTGCTCCGAGATCGCCGTGAGGCGAAGAAGGCCACGAAGTGCCCGAGCTTGCTCGTCGTGCCTGCGTCACTGATCGGCAACTGGCAGGCGGAGATTGCGCGATTTGCGCCGACGTTGGCGGTGCGGGTCGCTCACGCCTCGGTGGCGCCACCTGAAGCTGTTAAGCTCGCACTCGGACACGAGGCTGACGCGATCGATCTCGTCATCACCAGCTACGGTGGCGCGCAGCGCCTTGGCTGGCTCGCCGAGCGTACTTGGCGTTTGCTGATCCTGGACGAGGCGCAAGCCATCAAGAACCCCGGCGCTCGGCAGACGCGCGCCGTTAAGGCGCTGAAGGCGGACGCCCGCATCGCGCTTACGGGTACTCCGATCGAAAATCGAGTCGGCGATCTGTGGTCGCTGTTCGATTTTCTGAATCCGGGGCTCTTGGGCAGCGGCAAGGCCTTCAGCCAGCTCACCAAGCGCCTCGCCGGCGCGCCCGGGGGGTACGCGCCGCTGCGTGAGCTGGTACGGCCCTACATCTTACGGCGACTCAAGACCGACCCGAAGGTGATCAGGGATCTGCCGCCCAAGACCGAATTGACCGCGTTCGCAGGACTGACACGCGGCCAAGCCACGCTTTACCAACAGGCCGTGAAGGAGCTGGAGCGTGATCTGAAGCGCAGTGACGCGATGGCGCGGCGCGGTCTCGTCCTGGCGTCGCTGCTGCGGCTCAAGCAGATCTGCAATCATCCGTCGCAGTGGCTCGGTGACGGCGACTACACCGAAAAATCGAGTGGAAAGCTCTTGCGCCTTCGCGAGCTGTGCGAGCCCATCGCCGAGCGGCAAGAGCGCGTGCTCGTATTCACACAGTTTCGCGAGCTGTGCGCGCCACTCGCGACCTTTCTGAAGGGCGTGTTCGGTCGCGACGGGCTGACCTTGCACGGTGGCACCGCGGTCAAGGCGCGCTCGAAGTTGGTCGAGCAGTTCCAAGCGGCAGATGGGCCGCCCTTTTTCGTGCTGTCGCTCAAAGCCGGTGGTACGGGCCTCAATCTCACCGCGGCGTCGCACGTCGTCCACTTCGACCGTTGGTGGAATCCGGCGGTGGAAAACCAAGCAACGGACCGGGCGTTCCGGATCGGCCAGAAGCAAGCGGTGATGGTGCACAAGCTAGTGTGTCGGGGGACGGTGGAGCAGCGCATTGATGAGCTAATCAACAGCAAGCGCGCTCTTTCGAACGAATTGCTCGAAGGCGGCGGGGAGGCCGCGCTCACTGAACTGTCCGACGCCGAGCTGATGCGTGTCGTCTCGCTCGACCTCGTTTCGGCGCTCGGCGACGACGACGCATGATTTGGATTTGACGGCGGCTCGCCGGCGCGGCACTGAAACGCCGCAAATGCGCCGTCGCTCGAGCAGCTACTCCTCCGACCGTTTTCCACCGTACGTTCCGGTTGCGCGGCGGATGCGCGACGCCGCAGCCGCGGTTGCGAAACTCAAGAAGAAGGGCCACGCCGTCGAACCAGTCGTGATCGATGGGCGAGCGATCGCGACCACGTTCTGGGGCAAGGCCTGGTGCAGCCACCTGGAGTCGCTGAGCGACTTTGAGAATCGCCTACCCCGCGGTCGAACGTACGTGCGGCGTGGCGCAGTTGTCCATCTCACGCTCGAATCCGGGCGCATCGTCGCCAAAGTCCAAGGCAGCTCGCTCTACGACATCGAAATTGGCGTCGTGAAGCTCCAGCCGAAACGTTGGAGCAAGGTCGTTGCCGAGTGCACCGGCAGCATCGACAGCCTGGTCGAGTTGCTCCGCGGCAGGCTCTCCGACAACGTGATGCGAGCCGTGACGAATGTCGAAACCGGGCTATTTCCGGCGGTCGCCGAGCTCCGCATGTCGTGCTCCTGCCCGGACTGGGCCGGCTTGTGCAAGCACCTGGCAGCGGTGCTGTACGGCGTCGGCGCCAGACTCGACGCCCGTCCCGAGCTGCTCTTCACTCTTCGCGGCGTCGATCCGAGCGAGCTAGTCGAGGCGCGCGCAGCAGCCGCGATCTCCGCGGCGAAGACTGAAGGCAAACGCTCTCGTCGCGTGCTGCCGAGCAGCGGACTCTCGGACGTCTTCGGCATCGAGCTCGAACGTGCCCCCGCTCAGCGCGCCGCTCGGGCACCGGCCGAGCCTCCGCCAGCGAAACCCGCCGCGTCGAAGCGGAGCGCCGGGCCA
>JAYUYU010000507.1:0-28977 GCA_043752365.1 Myxococcales bacterium
CTGCAAGGTGAAGGCGTGCAGTGCGCCTTGGCCCTGGCCGCCCCAAACGTACGGCCGCACGCGCAATAAAACTCCGCCGGCGGGGCCCCAGGCGGTAACGCCCGCGCCAGCCCCGAGCGCGAGGCCGTCCCACGGATTGGCCTCGACGTAGGCGCCCAGCAACCCGACCGGCGTACCGAGGCCCGTGCCCAGGCCAAGGTGCACTTTCCGGTCGTCAAAGTGTCGTCTTTCGTCGACAGTGTCGTTGCCCCGTAGCCCTAGCTCCTCGGCGGCTGCGGCCCCGCCCACCGAGTCATCGCGCAGCAAACGCTCGTAGTAGCGCGCCTCGGCCGGCAATTGTTCGGGCGAAAGAGCCGTGCCAGGGCGGACTTCTTCCCCAGCCAGCGCGGTTCCGCCCCCGCCGACGACGGCCGCCGCCAGCGCAAAGCTACACGAGCGGCTGTTCATGCAGGCCTCTCAAGCAAGGCCTGGACCAAGTCCTCGGTCGGCAGGGGAGCCGTAAAACGGTACTGGTTTCATACGTCAGAAAATGGAGTTGAAACCGGTTCCATACGTGGCAACATGGCTAGGCGCTTGGCGCTGTTCTCGTTTACGCATCTGGAGCCTGCCCATGAACCTACGTTTCCTCGCAAATTTGGCGTTGTTTTCGGCGCTGGTCCCAGGGCTTGCTTGCAGTGCCGGCGGCGACGCAAGCTCCAAGACCCAGCCAAACTCGAACGGCAGCAGCAGCAGCAGCGGCGGCAGCGGCGATCAACCCATTTTGAACACCAACGGCGGCGGCCCAGTGCTCAATACGGGTGGCGGCAACGCCAACCTGCCCAAAGACCCGAACGACCCTCGCGACGTCCCGGTTCGCCCTAAGATCTGCGACGCCGACATGCAGAACTGTGTCTGCTTGCGCCTGGCGCTGGTGGGCACGTTGGAGTCAGCCGCGACTACCAAGGACACCAAGCCGTTCATCGACTGGTTGAACGACAACAGTGGCGGTAGCGCCAAGGTGACGATGGTAGCGACGAAGCCGACCATCGACGCGGCGTTTCTAGCCAATTACGACATCTTGGTGGTCGCCAACGTGAATGGTTGGAGCTTCTCGGTCGACGAGAAAGCAGCGGTCGAAAAGTGGGTGCGCGAGCTGGGCGGCGGCATCGTGACCCTGACCGGCTTCGTGAGCGAGGTGGCCGAAGTGGCAGCAACCAGCCAGCTCGTCGACTTCGCGGGCATGGGCTACACGGGTGCCGTTAAAGAGACTGACTGGGCCGCCCCCGACTCGGGCAAGACCAAGCCTATCTACTATCAAGGTGGCGCGGTCGACCTGCGCAACTGCTTGAACCTGTGGAGCCTCGAGGCCGACAAGGCAGCTGCAATCACGACCCCCATCAAGTTCACGCCCCAGACTGGCGCGCTAGAGAAGCTGACCGATTCGCTCGACCAAGTGGGCGCGTACATTGGCTGGGCCGTGAAGGCACCTAGGGGCTCGACCGTGCTGGCGACCGATCCGATGACCAACAAGAACATGGCCGTGGCCTACGAGGTCGACGGCAAGGGCCGCATCGTGTCGTTCGGCGACGAGTGGATCATCCTCGCGAATCAGTGGCAGCCAGCGGGCACGACCACGAACCCGGGCATGGACGGCAACATGTGCTGGCAGCCCGCCGCCGGCACCGCGCCCGGCTTCTACCACTCCGCGCGCTCGCTCTATCAGACCAAGCAGTTTTGGTACAACCTCATCAACTGGGTGGCGCCGCCCAGCGAGTGCAACTTCACGATCGTGGATCCTGACGTCGTCGTTAAGTGACGCTGGGGGCTGCCAACCCGCGGCCCAACTTGCAGAAGCTATCGTAGCGAAACCAGGTGCCTGCGCAGTCGACGTCCGGCGCCGCCCTGGAGCGAACCCAAAAAACCTCCCGAGCTCCCTGTGAAAAAATCTCGCTCTCGAGAGATGGGTTGCACCGCGCACTACTCAGGGTCGTGCAGGTGTTGTCAGGCGACCGCGTGCTATTTGCACGGCCAGAGGGCTTTGATCGACGCCAGCGAATCCGCGGCCCAGGTTCTTGGCGGCGACCAGCGTCGTGCCCGAGCCGCACATCGGATCGAGCACGCGGCTTTCCGGCAGGCTGGAGGCGCGCACGATGCGCTCGAGCAGCGCTAGCGGCTTTTGCGTCGGATAACCGGTAGTCTCGGCGATCAACGGGGTGTTGGCGCGCATGGCGGGGCAATCGCTCCATACGCTGCCTAAGCGCCGGCCCTGGTCGGCGTAGTAGCGGTAGGTTTTGCCCGAAATGGTGCGCTCGCGGAACTTGCGGCCATCCTGGTCGACGTTTTGGAAGTGCATTCGCAGGCTGGTGGCGGCAAAGCTCTCGCGCAGCGCTGGGTCGTCGCCATTCCAAATTGGCTGCTTACCGCGCGCGTAAATCAAAATCGTTTGGTGGGTGACGCTGGGGCCGCTGCGCTTTTTGCCGCCGTTGCCCGGAACCCAAATCGCCTCGCCCAAGAACGCGCTTCGACCGAACACGCGATCGGCCGCGACTTTGGCGTCGTGCACCGTACGGTGATCGAGGTGTAACCAGAGGGTTCCGCGCTCGCTCAAGGCGTCGCGTACTACGGCTAGCCGCGGCTCGAGCATGCCCAAAAAGGCGTCGATGGTGCTCCAGGCGTCATCGTAGGCGTGTTGTCCCTTGACGCGCTCGCCCTTGCCGACACGGGCGGCGCGCTTGCCGCCGGCGTTGAACGGCGGGTCCGCGTACGCCAAATCGAATTTGCCTCCACGCGCTAGCTCGGGCACGAGCTCGAGGCAGTCGCCGTGATGAACGCCGCTGTCTTTCGGGCTCACACACCACCGCCGTCGGGCGCGCTGCCGGCAACGGACGTCGCCTCCGGGGCGTCCAAGGGCTCGTCGGACGCGATCTCTTCCAGCAAAGCTTGATCGAGCTGTTGGCCCTTGGGAAGCGGTGGCAACCACTCCCAGTACGGGCCGCCGCCGCTGCAGCCCGCCTGCGTTTCCTCGGGTGAACAGGCGATGCGCAAGTGCAGGTGGTCGTCGTGCGGCAGGCTATCGCCGGGCTGCAGCATCACGGTCTGCGCGCGGTACTGCAGGTCCAGCGGCTCGCCGCGGGCGCGCGCGTAGTCCATCAGCAGCGCCTCCAGCGGACGGCTGACGAACAAGAATTGCACGCCGATCTCGCGATCGTTCACCAGCTTTTTCACCAGCCGCCACACGCGCGGCACGTCGAGCCGCACGTAGTCGTCGGAGCCTTGCACGATGGCCAAGCCATCGGCCTCGTAGCGTACGAAGCCAGGGCTCGTGACCGGCGCACCAGCCGGGGTCAGCGCGTAGAAGAGCAAGTCGACGTCACGGCCGCTGCGATGCGAGGCGTGACCCGGGATTCGCCCGCCGCGCTTCGCGCCCAAGTCTCCAATGACCAGCACGCCGCCCGGTAACTCGGCCTCGACCTCTGCGGCGATGCGAGTCAGGGCGGCCACCAAGCGCGGGCGACCCCAGTGGTTGTGCCCTTGGGGGCGGTAGCGCTCGAAGCCGGAACCGCGCACTGGCAGCTCCACGGCTTCCGTTTGCACGCCCGAGTTCGGCATGCCGACGGAGCCGCCGAGGCCTGGCGCCAGCGGCGTGGGAGCGCTGAAGCAGGCGCCCAGCAAGGGGCCAAGGGCGACTAAAAAGGCCTTGGCAGCGGGCACTTAACCCAGCTCCGGAATGAAGGTTTTCAGGTGCTCGCCCACGCCGCGCGCGCCGGCGTCGGACGCGAAGCCGTCGGCCAAGTCGAACTTGTTGTCCCGCAGCGTGAGAAAGCCGTGATCGACGAAGGCTTGAAAGGCGTTGGCCAAGATCGACTTGCTGACGGCTTCGCTGCGCTCCAGCTCGCCTGCCAAAAATGCGCGGTTGCCGATGGCGATGCTGCGCTTCAGTAGCTCTTTCTCGGCCAGCGGTGCCTTCACCAGCTCCGACAGGGAGCGGGCAGCCACCCAGTAGCCCTCGAGGAAGTTGCGCAGCAACGCGGAGTACAAGACGAGCCAGTCGAGGCCACTCCAACCATCGCGGCCGGGCCCGATGCTGAGCGTGCCGTTTTCGTCCTGCAGCTCACCGTCGGCGAGCATGTGCGCCAGCGTCTCGTCGAAGATCTTTTCGAAGGGGCGATCGGCGCGGAAGCGGAACTCGAACTTGAACAGGCGGCTCAAGGCCTGCACGCGGTCGCGCACCCACAAGGTGGGCTCGCGTTTTTGGGGCGCCGACAACAGCGCGCTTGCCACCAGCGCGCGCTCCACGAAGAAGTGAACGATGATGTTCTTGGAAACGTCGAGCAGTAAGCGCCGCGCCGGCACCACCACGTAACTTGCGCCTTCGCTGGGGTTTTTGGCCTTTACGACCGTGTCATCCAGGTAGTGGACCTCGACGAGGTCGGCGTCGACGAACATCTGCACGGCTTCGCGCAAGGCTTCGGAGCGCACGCGGCCGGCGCTGGTCGTCAGGGCGGGGGACGAGCGCGCGCCCTGCCTGCGGGCGACGGAGAGCAGCCGCTCGGCACGCAAGATCAGCTCGCGGTACGGTAGGCCGCGCTGCTTGTGGCTCAGCAGCACCATTGCGGTCAGGGCGCCCGGAGTGATCGACGTGACGCGGTTGATTTCGTCCATCACGCGGTTGCCGAGGCGCGTGACCAAGCTGCGGCGCTTGGCGGGGCTCAGCGCCTGGCCGTTTTCGAGGCCCAGCTCACGCTTCAGCTCTTCGAGCGGAAGCACTTGGCCGACCTGCATGTTGATGCGGCCGTAACGGTGACGCAGCACCTCGCTCGACTTCAGCAGCCCGGCGGCGTCTTCCTTGGACTTTTCGGCGCCTTGCAGCTCGCGTTCGTAGGCCGAGGCTTCGATCACGCGCTCGTAGCCAATGCTGACGGGCACGAAGAAGCACGGGCGTTCTGGCACGGCCAGTGCGGCGTCCATCAACATGTTGAGCAAGCCGAACTTGGGCGCCACGAGCTTGCCGGTGCGGCTGCGCCCACCTTCCAGGAAAAGCTCGATCGGATAGCCGTCGCGGATCAAGCGGCGCACGTAGGCGTCCACGACCGCGCCGTACAGGCGGTCGCCGCGGAACGAGCGGCGGATGAAGAACGCGCCGCCACGCCGGAACACCGCCCCTACCGGAAAAAAGTTTAGGTTGTCGCCGGCGGCGATGACCGGCAGCGGTAGGTTCTGCTCGTTGAAAATGTAGCTGAGGATCAGGTAGTCGACGTGGCTCTTGTGGCTGGGCAGCAGGATCAGCGTGCCTTGGCGCGCGGCCGCTCGTAGCCGCTCAATGTCGCCCTTGTCGTACTCGATACCGGCATAAATGCGCGTAAATACCCGGTGAAAGAGCACCTCCAACAGCTTGATCGTGATTCGATCAGGGGTGGCTTGTAGCTCCTTCAGCATTTCGTGAGCGCGACGCAGCAGCGCGTGCCGGTCGTTCCGCTCGTCGGCTAGGTCGTCGATGACGGCGCGCAGCCGCGGGTTGCGCACCAGCTCTTGGCGCACCCGTTCCGGGGCTTTGTGTGCTGGCCCGGTGACGGCGCGCCGTTCGCGTTCGAGCCTGCCAAGCACCATGTACGTCAAGCGGCGCAGGCGCACGGCGTCGGTCGCGGCGCCTGGCTCTTGCAAGAACGTCGACAGGTCGATGGGCTCGCCGAGCTTCAGCTCGACGTGCTTGAAGTTGTGCAACAGCTGCGCGGCGGTGCGGGCCGCACTGGGCCACTCGCGCGGCCCCAGAAGAAAGTCGAAGGGCTCCGTGCCGCGCGTATTCGGGAAATTGGTCCAAACGAACACCTGCGGCACGATGAAGATGGGCTTGTCGCGTCGGCGCTGCAGGTCGAACAGCGATCTAACGAGCGCGTCGCCCTCCTTCAAGCCGCGCCCGCCCGAAGCGCCGGTTGCGACGTCGACGATGCCGGGCGGCCGCTTCAAGAACAAGGCGGCCGAGCCGCCGCGGCTGAGCGCGTCTTCCAGCTCGTCGGACTGCGACACGTTCGGCCGCGGCAAGATGGCGTTGAGCCAGCCCTTGCCCATGGGGTTCAAGATCCAAAGCCCGAGGTCGTTGACGAAGCGGACCTGCGGTAACTGATAACGCTTGGTGAGGTAGTCGAGCGCGAAGAAGTCGATGAAGTTGAGGCTGCGCAGCACGTAGACCACGGACCCGCGCTCCGACAAGGCTCGCACCGCGCGCACCCACGCCTCGTCGACCTGAATCTTGTCGAAGAAGCGCTGGTACAGCGCACGCAAGATCCAGTGCGGTGCGTAGGTTTGGGTCAGCTCGCGGTCGGAAGGCATGGTCAGGCGGGGAACCCCGCGGGTGATAGGACGGGGCGTCCGGGACGCCGGGATCATACTCAAGCTCGCCCGAAGCGCCGCGAATGTTGATCCGGCCGGCGTCTCCGGCTACCGAACTGGGTCCGATGTCGATGGTTTCGCCGAGGCTGACTGCGCTGATTGGTGTTCTCGCGCTCGGTCTGGTCTCGAGCCCCCTCGCGGGCTGCAAGCGGCGCCCTCCGGCCCCCGCCCCGGCGCCGAGCGCCAAAACTGCGGCCACGCCGTCAGCGCAGGGTCCGGGCGACGAGGCGAACACCGCGGACGGGGCGCCGCCCAGCAAGTGTCGGTCACTGACTGGCTACGGGCTGACGCTCGAAGCTGCCGCCTTGCCCGAGCCCAAGAAGGGTCTGTCTGACGGGCTAAACGCAACCGACGCCGGCGACGACGACGCGCTCTTACCGTTTGGGGTCAACATTGGCGGCGCGATACCCACGCCCTTTGGGTTCGCCGTAGCAGGGATTCGGGGAGCCGGCTTGGCGTTCGTGGCACTGTTGGGCGAGCGCGCCTCGCACCGCGTCGACCTCGGCGAGTTGCACGGTGACGCCGAGACGCCAGCGGTAGCGGCGCTGGGTGAAGGCCTGCTGGTAGCGCTTCGGAGCACCGACGCTGCTGGTTTCACCATCAAGCTGGGCCGCGTCGCTGGTCCCGCGAGCAACACTGTCGAGTGGGGCTCCGAGCTTTCGAAGCTCGGCAAGACCGTGACCGGTATCCAGCTTTCGGCCGTGGGCGCGCGCGGCGTGTTGGTCTATCAAGGCGAAGAGCAGCAAGGCGGGGCAGAGCTCATGCTCGGCACGTTCGCCACCGCGGACTTGAAGGCCGCGTTCGAGGTGAAACCGCTCGAGGCCAAAGACGCCGAGATGCCGCGGCTGATGCCGCGCCCGGGTGGCTACTGGCTGAGCTGGGTGCGCACACTGCCCGAGCTCAAAAATGCCGCCAAAAGGCCGATCGAAGCAGCGTTGCCCCAGGATCCGGAAGAGCGTGAGCTGTTGGACGTGGGGCTGCGCGTCGTGGAAGTGGCGAAGCTTTCCGAGCAGGGCACTCAGCTGGGCGCCGCGCTGCGCGTGGGCGAGCCGCGACGACAGGTACTGTTGTACGACGTCGCACCGCTCGGCAGCGGGGGCTTGTTGGTGGCGACCCGCTCGGACAGCGCCGTACCGGGCGCCGAAGGGGGAGCGCTGGTGCTGAGTGAAGTGGGGCTAGATGGCAGCGTGCGCGAAGAGCGGCTGGAGGACGACGAAATTGGCGCAGGTGCGCCCGCGCTGCTGTTCGACGGTGATCCCAAGCAAGCGGGACCCTGGCTGGCGATGAGCTCGCAAAACGACGCCACCCGTCTGGGCTTGGCGCGTGGGAGCCGCACGCTGCTGCAGGCCGACGCTCGTTTGGGGCATGCCGAAGTCATCGCTGTGAGCGCTGGGCATCTCTTGGTGCAGCGCGCGCGCGGGCGCAGCGTCGCGCTGGAGGCCCTGGATTGTAGCTGGCCAAGCGACAACTTCGCCGCCCAGAAGTGATAGAGTTGCCCCCATGGCGACCGCGCTCGTGCTGCTGGCGGACGGCTTCGAAGAAATCGAAGCGGTGACGATCATCGACGTGTTGCGTCGGGGTGAGATCGAGGTCACCACGGCTTCGCTCGGAGGCAAGCAGGTAACAGGCTCGCACCAAATCTCGCTACAAGCCGATGTGTTGCTGGACGACGTCAGGGTGGAAGATTTCGACGCGCTCGTGCTGCCGGGGGGCCCGGCGGCGAAGACCTTGCGTGAAGACCCACGCGCGCAGGCGACCATCAAGCGTTCGGCGCAAGCGGGTAGGCTGGTAGCGGCGGTTTGTGCGGCGCCCACCGCGCTCGAGGCCGCCGGGCTGCTAGCCGGCAAGCGCGCCACCGCTTATCCGGGCAGCTTGTTGCCGAGCGCTCGGTACGTGGACGAACCGGTCGTGGAAGATGGCAGCATCATCACCAGCCGCGGGCCTGGGACGACCATGGCCTTCGCCTTGAAAATCGTCGAACGGCTCGTCGGCGCAGCCGCGGCTCGCACCACTGCGGAGCGTTTGCTGTTCGTGCCCAACGGGTAGGCGCTTAGCGATAACGCTTCGCTAAGGCAGAATTTCGACCGACAGGGTTTCTGTCCCCCACGGGTAGCCGAGGTCGCGTGCCGTGCCCGTCGCCTGGCTTTTGCCGAGCAAACGCGCGACTGCTTCCAGGCCTAGGTCGATGGCAGAGCCGTTCTGTGCAGCGCTGATACAGCGCGGCGCCGCCAGTGTCCGGACGTCGGTGCGCGCGATGGCGGTCGGCTCCAAGGCGTGCAGCTCGTCGACGAGCGCGGGGGTAACGGCGACTTCGGCGCCCTTCAACAGGCCCGCGCGCGCCGCGACCAGCGTGCCCAAGCCGACCGACAAGGTGAGCGTGAGGCCGTCTCGCACGCGCGCCAAGTAGTCAATCAGCGCTCGGTCTTCGAGCGCGTGCCGCGCACCGTAGCCGCCCGGAATCAGCACGAGCTCGGGATCGGGGCACGACTCGAGCGCTTGAGCGGGGCCGACTTGAAGCTGCGCGCGGGTGGCCCGCACGCCCGGCTGCGACGAGACGAGCTCGGCCTTGATCGCACGCCAATTCCATTTGCGACCCGCAGTCGAGAAGACCTCGAGCGTGCCAGCGACGTCGAGCAGATCCATCTCGTCGAACGCGATGATGGCTAGGCGGTAGGGGCGGGTTCGCATGCGCTGCTGCCGGGGCTACGGCACGAGCAAGAGTTGGCCCGTAGTGCCGCGCCCTTCGAGCGCGCGGTGGGCGGAAGCCGCCTCGCTCAGCGGAAAACGCCGAGAAATGTGCGAGGTTAGCTTGCCTTGCTGCAGCATGTCGAACAGAGCGGCGGCGGCCAAAAGCAGCTCCTTGCGAGTGCGGATGTACGAATACAGCGTCGGTCGCGTGACGAACAGCGAGCCCTTGGCGGCCAATGTGCTTAGCTCGAGCGGCGGTGGCTTGCCGGACGCATTGCCGTAGCTGACCAGCAAGCCGCGCACCGCCAGGCAATCGAGCGAGCCTTCGAACGTGCTCTTGCCGACTGAGTCGTACACGACTGGCACGCCTTCGGGATACAGCTCGCGCACCTTGGTTTTGAAGTCCTCGCGCGTGTAGACGATGACGTGCGCGGCGCCATTCTTCTTAGCTAGCTCGGCTTTTTCGTCCGAGCCCACCGTGGCGATGACCTTGGCGCCGAGTTCCACGAGCCACTGCAAGGCCAATGAACCCACGCCGCCGGCCGCCGCGTGGAGCACCACCGGTTCGGCAAAGCGCACGGCGTGGACCCGGCGCACCAGCAGCTCAGCCGTGAGCCCCTTCAGGAAGCAGGCAGCGGCGACCTCGTCCGAGATGGCGTCGGGCAGCGGCACCAGACGCTCGGTCGGCATCAAGCGGACGCTGGCGTAGGCGCCCGGGGTTTGGGCCGTGTAGACCACGCGCTGGCCTTCACTTAGGCCCAAATCCTCGGTTTGTGGCCCGAAGCGCTCGATGACACCCACCGCTTCGACGCCCAAGGTGGCCGGCAGCGCGAGCGGGTACAGGCCGCTGCGGTGATAGGTGTCCAGCATGTTTACGCCCACCGCAGTGTGGCGAATCAGCGCTTCACCCGGGCCAGGCTCGGGCAAATCGAAGGGCTCGTAGGTCAGCACGTCCGCTGTGCCGGTCTGGGAGATGCGGACTCTGTGTTCCATGCGGCCGGCGACACTCTACAGCGTTTTCGAGGCTTTCGCGCGCCCGCTTGCGCCTCTGTGCTGGTTCCCGGCCGGCTGGGGGGGGCCCCCCGAATATGGTATCGCAGGTGGGATGTTGGCCGATGGCTTTGACTTGAAACCGAGTAGGACGCCCAAGAGCGCGAGCGAGCGCGAAGCGATCCTCAAAGGTAACTTGGGCTTTGGTCGGGTCTTCACCGAGCACATGGTGCAGGTGCGCTACGCGGACGGCGTTTGGCAAAAAGGCGAGCTGCTGCCGTATGGGCCAATCACGCTCGACCCGGCAGCTTCGGTGCTGCACTACGGCCAGGCCATCTTCGAGGGCTTCAAAGCGTACCTCCAACCCGACGGCCACATCTCCACGTTTCGGCCCGAGGCCAACGGCAAGCGCTTTGCCGCGTCGGCACGGCGCCTGGCCATGCCAGAGCTGCCGGTAGATTTGTTCGTGGGCGCGGCCGACGTCTTGCTTCGGCAGGAGGCGGCCTGGGTGCCGAGCGGCGCGGGCGAGAGCCTGTACCTGCGCCCGTTGATGATCGCGACGGAGGCCGCGCTCGGGGTAAAGCCCGCCAGGGAGTACACCTTCTTGCTGTTCGGTTCGCCGTCAGGCGACTATTTTCCGCAGGGCGTGAAGCCCATCAGCCTGTGGCTGTGCACCGACTACGTGCGCGCTGCGCCGGGCGGCACGGGCGAGGCCAAGTGTGCCGGCAACTACGCGGCCAGCCTGGTGGCGCAGCAAAAGGCCATCGACGAGGGCTGCGTGCAGGTGATTTGGCTCGACGCAGTCGAGCGCAAATGGATCGAAGAGATGGGCGGCATGAACCTGTTTTTCGTCTACAAAGACGGGGCAAGGCACAAGCTGGTCACGCCGCAGCTCACCGGCACGCTGCTGGCCGGCGTAACGCGCGACAGCCTGCTCAAGCTCGCGGCCGATCTTGGCTACGGCGTAGAAGAGCGCATGCTCAGCGTGCAGGACTGGGCGCAGGGCTTGCAAGACGGCTCGCTGGTCGAGGTGTTCGCGTGCGGCACCGCAGCGGTGATCACTCCCGTGGGTGAAGTAAAGTTCGACGGCGGCAAGTGGGACATCAACGGTGGCGAATTTGGGCCGCACGCCCGCAAGCTGCGCGAAAGCCTGTTGGCAATTCAATACGGTCAGAGCCCCGACACGCACGGTTGGATGCACCGCGTGCCGTGATGGCGACGCGCGCTGGCTGGCTGCGCCCTGCTGCGCTCGGCTTGGGCCTAGCGCTCGCGCTGTTGGAGCTTGGCTGTAGCGGTCAGTCTGCGCCGCGGGCTGCGCCGCTCGAGCAGAGCGCTCGCAGCGTGCTGCCGCCGGCGCGGTTTGGCTGGGTGAGCTCGACGCAGCCCAGCGGCGATCTGCCGAGCGCGCTTCCGCTGGGCGGCAAGGCTTCGGGGCGGGTGCTCGTCTACTTGGAGTTCGCGGTGCCCAGCACATCTCGACGCCTGCTCGGCGCCGCGCTGCTGCTGGCCACGTCGGGCCCGCCGGGCATTGCCGTCGAGGTCGAGGTGTCGCGCACCGACGCGCCGAGCGGCGAGCTGCGCAGCTGGGCCGACCAACCTCACGCGCGCTATCCGCGCCTCACGGCGCGACTCGAAAGCGACAGCGCGCTTCTGCGCTTGGACGTCAGCGAGCTGCTTCGAGCCGAAAGCAAGCCTGGCGAGCCGCTGCGCCTGTTGCTGCGCGCCGAGCCAAACGCCGCCGAACCCGTGCTCTTGGAGACGGGAGCGGCGGGCGGCGCGGCCCCGAAGCTGGAAGCCTACTGGGAGTAGCGCGGCGCGTTCAGCGCTGACGCTTGCGGCGAGCCGCAAGCAGACCGAGGCCGAGCAGCGCTAGTACGTACGGTTGCTGCGAGGGGGTGTTGGTCGCTTTGCCGGGTGCGCGGCACGAGCAGCCTTCGGCCTCAATCGCGTTGCGCTCGCCGGCGACGCTGCCGTCTTTGCCGCCGCCGCCACCGCCGCCGCCGTTGGCGCCGTTGCCCTGGTCCTTGCCACCGAAATTGAAGTCAGGATCCTTCGGCTTGCCGCCACCGCCGCCAGTGCCAGGGCCGCCGCCTCCACTACCACCCGCGTCCGTGCGCGGAGCCTGGCACAGGCCGTCGAGGCATACCGCGTTGCCTGGACATTGCGCGGCGGCGCAATCGTCAGCGCATTGGCCCGCGCTGCAATGCTGGCCTACTTCACAGGCCACGCCCGCGCAACCGTTGTCCACGCAGTGGCCGCTCTCGGTGTCGCATGCGCCGGTGGCGCAACCAGCGCAGCCGCACTCGACGATGCACGCGCCGCCTTCGCAAACGAAGCCTTCACCGCAGTCGATGCCGTCGCACGGATTCACGCACACGCCGTCGGCGCAGGCTTGGCCGGTCGGGCAAGTCACGTCGTCGCAAGCGCCAATGCATTCCCCGCCCATGCAAACCTTGCCAGCGGCGCAGGTTAAGGCGGCGCAAGCGGTCTCGACGCAGGCGCCCTCGACGCACTTTTGATCGGCGTCGCAGCGGAACTCACCCGTGCCGCACACCGGGACGCAGCGAGCCTTCACGCATAGCTCGCCTACCGGGCACAGCTTGCCTTCGTCGGCTGCACCGTTGCAGTCATCGTCCAGGCCGTTGCACTCTTCGGCGCCTGGCGTGCGCGCTGGGCGGCACTCGCTCTCGCCCTGGGCGTTGGCGCAATCAGTCAGCCCGGCGGCGCAAATGCCTGGCTCGCCAGTGTCGCAGGCTTCACCCGAGCCGGAGCAAACCAAGCCGGTGAATAGGAAGACGTAGTCGTTGAAGTCACCGTCGTTGCCGCCCCAGGCGGTGGGGCCCACGTTCTGGTCCTCCGAGCCCATGTAGTAGCCCCGCGGGATTGTTTTCGAGGCGTACATGATGGTCGGAATCCAGCGGTCGCCGTCCGTGCACGTCGCGCCAGCGCAGGCTGGATTCAGGCGCTTTTCGGAGAAGTGCCCCTGGTTGGCCATGAGCACGAAGCCGATGTCGCCCCCGGCGTAATACTGGCTGGAGGCGATGTCGGCGCCCGTGAAGACCTGCCCGGGGTTGTGCAACGGATCGTTCACCTTGCGGAACGGCGGCTTGGTGACGTCGCCCTTGATCAGCACGAAGACGTCGCGCTCGCTGCAAGCGCCGCCGCCGCTGCTCATCCCCGTTTGCTCGTTGCACACCGTGGTCGGCGCCACGTCGGTCTTCGGCGAGTTGTACCAGCCGACGAAGGCGTTGGTGTCGCCCGTCTCGTGCAGCAACAGTTGAGCGGAAAAATCGCACAGCGGCTTGAAGGTTGCCGGCTCGGTGCTGGCGTCGGCCACGGAGTCCAGTACGCCCACGCCTTCCTTGAAGTCGAACAACTCCTGCAGGCCTACTTCGTCCACCGGACTGGGCAGCGGCATCACTGTGCCGTCCGGTTGCGTTACAGCGGCTGCGGCGCTGCTTGCGAAAGAGCCCAGTGCGCCCAGGCAGGCCGCACCCAGCAAACCTGTAACCCAGCGCGCACGGCTCGAGCGGAAGGAAGTCATTGGCCTAGAAGGCTAGAGGCTGAGGCGAACCGAGCAACCAAATTTGCTAGGCGTGATGGAACGAGCGGGGCGCGAGTAGGTGAGTGAGCTACAGGTGCGCCTTGTCAGCCCCTGCGGCCACGGCGGCGAGCGAGCAAGATTTCGGCGGCTGTGCGGGGTCGGTTGGGTGGCTGAGGCGCGGGCCCGGACCCGGGCGGCAGGCTGCCCAGCGAGCCGCCATTTGCGGAGATTGAAGGCAACCCTGGGGCGGTGGACAGGCCAGGCTCGAGCGTCGCCGAGCCGACCGGCGGCGGTCGCGAGAAGCGCGGCACGCTGGCCGGAGGTGCGTCTACGCTGGGCGCCGCCTTGCGCATGCGCACGCGCTTGAGGGCGCCGACGGCCGTGGGCGGGGCTGTGGTGTGCTCGGGGGGAGCGGCGTGGCGCGGAGCGCGAACCTGGCTCCACGCTCGAGTGAGTGCTTCGGGCACGCTTAGGCGGCGAGCAGATACGGCCAGCAGCAAACCGAAGGCGGCAATGCACAATAGCCAAGGGCCGAGTGGGACGTAGGCGAAGCGCTCGGCGTCTCGGTCCAAAAAGACGCCGGCCAACGTGTCACGCACCTTGCCGCCGCTCGTTTCGGCAAGGCGGCGTAACAGGCCGCGATCGGTGCCGGTCGGCCGCAGCTCGTCGCCCAGCGTCAACACGGCGCCGGTGGTGGCCTCGAGCGTCTGCGTTTGTTCGTCGACCAACGAAGCGACATAGGCACCGGCGCGGCTGGCAGGCACCACCGCGCTGTACAGACCGGCCCCTACGGCATCCAGTCGAATGCTGGTCGAGCTGCCGTCGGGCGCGGTAACTTTTGCAACCAAACGCCGCAGGCTTTCGCTACGACCCCGTTCATCCGTCACGCTGGCGCGTAGTCGCAGCTCCCCGCCGCTGGTGTCGGCTTCCAGACGCACGCGCGGGTTGTCGGCGTGCCGGGCGAGCTCGCGCGCGAGCTGACCGAACAGGCGCTCGCCGCCGCCCCAGCCAGTCCAGGCTCGCCCCCAGCGGTCTTTGAAATCGCTGGTGAATACCGCGGAGCGCCCGATACCGACCGACCAGCTGGCAAGCAACGGGTCCCCCTCCGGGCCGGTGAGCATGACCTGGGCCCGGCCTTTGGGGATCGTGACGACGTACCCGGTCAGGTTCGGTGCTTGGCCGAAGTCCACGCCGCGTAGCACTGGGCTTTGCGTGGCGATGGCCGGTCGAAACGGCACCTCGTTGATGGCGCTGCGGGCCGCCAAGACCGTCTCTTGAGCGAAGACAGCGGGCAGGCGCGTGGCGTCCTCGATCAAGTAGAAGCGGCCGTCGCCGAGCTTGCTCATGCGCTCGAGGTCCGGCACGTCCGGGCCGTTGCCTAGCGCCACGACGCTGGTGGTAATGCCGCGCCCCCTAGCGCCGCTGATCAACGAAAACGCGCGTGCGCGCTCTTCAGCGTCCGAGCCGTCCGCGAACAGCAACAGGTGCTTGAGCTGCACGCTCTCTTTTGCCAGCGCGGCGTAGCCGGTTTGCAGCGACACATCGACGTAGATGCCGCCGCCTCCCACCCCAACGCCGCGTATCGTCTTGGCCATCGCCTCGCGGTCTTTGATTTCGCCGAGCGGGATGGTCCACTGCACGACCGTGTCGACGTGCATGACGCCGAGCCGGTCGCCGGCGCCCAGCAGATCCATCGAGCGCACGGCGGCTTCGTTGGCCAAATCGAGCTTGGTGCCCGAGCCCACGGCTGCGCCCATCGAGCCCGAATAGTCGACCACGATCACCTCGGCCAGGCTGGCGCGCCGACGTTCTTGCTTCACGTCGAACGAAACTGGGCTGATTTCCTCTAGTGGGGTTTTGCCGTAGCCACCGGGTCCGAGCGAGCGATCTCCGCCCATCAGCAAGAGCCCGCCGCCCAAGTCTCGGACATACGACGCGAGCGCCGCGATTTGTGGTGGCGCGAGGTCGACCGCGCTGACGTCGGACAGCACGACCAAATCGTACAGGGCGAAGCCTGCGGCGTCGGCCGGCACTTGAGTAGCGTCGCCGACTTTGACTTTGAACGCCGCGCTCTTCAGCGCGCGCTCCAGCGGTCCCGCCAGCTGCTTGTCGCGCTCCAGCACGAGCGCGCTGGCTACGCCCGTGACGCGCACGAAGCTCGAACCCCGGTTGTCTTCGGGGGCTTCGTCCTGCAGCGGGTTCTTGGCCGTCAGCTCGACGTCGTAGCGGTGTAGGCCTGCACCTTCGGCGATCTCGCGCAGATGGACCACGTCCTCGCCGGCCGCGATGCTGACGTCGCCGCGACGCACCAGCTCGCCGTCGCGGTACACGCGCAGCTCGACTTCGGCGTCGTGCGCCGACGAGGTGACGATCCGCAGGTCGATGGCTTCGCCCTCGCTGGCGCGTCCACCCGCCGAAACGGCCACGATACGAATGTCCTGGAGCTTGCGCTGGTCGAGCGGCACGACGTCGATGCGCACACCGGCGGCCGCAGCCAGCGCCGCCTCGCCGAGCGCATCGCCACGGGTGGAGACGCCGTCACTCAGCAACACGATGCGGGCCGCGGAGTCGGGCGGCACCTCGGATAAGCCTCGCCGAATGGCCCCGCCCAAATCGGTCCCGTCGCGGGCGAGCTCGGCGCGTTGCGGAGCGGGGGCATGATGCCGTTCGCGCAGCGGATCTTCGACCATGGAGTCGGCCGCGAAAGCCAGCGTGCCGATGCGGTCGCCCTCGCGCATACCCTGCTCGGCGACGCGGATTTCCTGCTCGATTCGCGATTCGGCGCCCGGGACCAGGTCGATGCTGCGGCTGCGGTCGATGGCCACTATCACGCTCAGCCGGTCGAGTTTTTTGCCCAGCTCGACGCCCAGCACCGCGAAGGCGCAAGCGGTCGCCGCGACGCCAGTGAGCGAGGCCAACGCGAAGGCGCGCAATCGAGTTCGACGCTGGCTGAAACGCGCCAGGCGCGTCGTGAGCCAGAGCAGTAATAGCGCGGCCGGGATGGCCAGCAGCGGCCGCGACAAGCGCAGGTAGGGGACTGGTACGCTCAGCCATTCGAGCGCGTACACCAGCGCCGGGATGACGGCGACCAGGCGCAGCAGCCAGAGCAATGCCTTCAAGTCGCGCCTCGTCGATCGGGGTGCAACGGACGGATACGTCCAGGCTCGACTCGACCCGGGGCGCGGGTGAGCCACACGACCTGCAGTACGATGGCCAGCAGCGCGACGGCGGCTGCCAGAAAGCCCCAGTCGCCTGGCGACTCGGCGACCTTCGAGCGGCTGGCGACGGGTTGGCCCGGGCTGGCGGCGCTGCCCGGTGCGATCTTTCGCAGATCACTCTCGCTCTCGCTCGTCAGGTTGACGACCGACAGAGCCACGCCAGGTCGAGGGCCGGCGTAACTGACGAGGTAAAAGCCCGGCTGGTCCGGGTGGGGAATGATGGCCACGCCACTGCGGGCTTCGAGCACGCTCTCGGTGCCGGCGGGGTCAGTCAGTCCTGCCTGCTGGACCCCGCTGGGTACCCGAATGCGCAAGGGCGAGCCGCTGCGCGCCGGGCCGACCACGCGGCTTTGGCGGTGAGACCGCGCAAGCTCCGCCACATTACGCACGAAAAGCACGAAAGATGCCCGTAGAGGCCAGTTGCTCTCGCCGACATCGAAGCCAAGCAGCGTGCCGGTGCGACCGGCCTCCGAAATGTCTACGACCAGCGCGCCATCACGCCCTTTGACCAGCAGGCTTTGGGCCGAGGGTGGGTCGATGGCGTGCGCCTTGGCGATGGAGACGCCGTCGAGCGTGATGAAGCGCAGCCGAGGATCGGTGCGGTCCCACGAGGTCACTACCGGCGCCTCGAGCGACTTTCCAACCACGGCTGCGCGACAAGCACCGGCCGGCGGGTTCAAGATCACGAAATCGCCCCCGGGCAGCTCGGGTGGGCAGGCGCCGCTGACGACCACCAGGGCGTCGTCGTCGATGTCGCTGGTGGCAAGGTCTGCCAGCGGCACTCCCAGCAGCTCCAAATCGGGATCGGCTAGCAGCGCGCGCTCGAACCAGGGACTGTGGTGGGCCGGTGCCGTGATGGTGGTGAGCTTGCGGCTGGGGGGCACGCGACCGAAGGCGATGTCGTCGATCGGCAGCGCGTCGTGGGGCGACAGCTCGACGATCAGGCCGGTCCCGGTGTCGGCTGGTGTGACTTCGAAGCCCAGCACGACCGGTGCTTTCTGACCCGGCTCGAGGCGCAGCTTGCGGGAGGCCAGCAGGGTTGGCGAGTTGCGCTGCTTGAGGGTGACGAAGACGTCGCGGGCGACCTTGCCGAAGCTAGCGACTTCGGCAAACACCTCTACCCGCTCTTGGTTGCTGGCACGCCCGGGGTCTTTGGCCCGGCCCACGTCGATGCGGACGATGCCAGCGTTGTCGACGGGCTCTCCCACCTTCACCACGCTGAGCGGCACGCGAGTTTGCGGAAGTGGCGCTGAAAGCCCGCCATCGTCGCTGATTACGACGATGCGCCGGCTGCCGGCTCGCTGTGCCAGCTGCTCGCTGGCTAAGGCGATGGCGCGCTCCAAGTGACCCTCCACGCCGCGCGCTTGCATCGCGGCAAGGCGTGCGCGAGCACGATTGAGGTCGCGATCGGCGGGGCCGATGACGCGAGGCTCACCGCCCGCTTCGATGAGCAGCACGTCGGCGCCCGGCGGTAGCGCAGCCAGCACCCGCGCGGCTGCTGCCTTGGCGGCGACGAAGCGCGGCTCGCCAGCGGAGTCGGCCAACATGGAGGCGCTGGCGTCGATGACCAGGGCCACGTGCTCCGAGTCGATGCGCGCGCCGGACAGGGCAGGGCGCGCCAAAGCGAGGGCGAGCGCCGCCAGCGCCAGGGCCTCGACCAGCAGCAGCAGGCGCCCCCGAAGCCGCTGCCACGGGCTGCGCGCCAGCATGTCGCGCGCCGCGGCCTGCCAGAGCCAGGTCGAAGCCACCGTCACGCGCTGGCGCCGGATCTTGAGGATGTACAGGACCACGAGGGGGGCCAGCAACCCGAGCAGCCACAGCCCTTGCGGGTTCCCCAGCGCGGGCAGACCAGTGGCGGGCACGAGGGCGAGTCTAGCCCGGAATTCGTTGTTGGGGTCCGCGCCGACCGTAGCGTGCGAACAGCCGCGCGTGAGCCGCCTCTCGCTGGCGTGCAATGTCGGTCAAGGTGGCTTCTATGGCCAGCGTCCCGGTGTCACGCACGGTGGCGAGGTTTTGCTCGGCGATGCGCTCGCGCACGGCCTTGGGTGGCGGCTCTTGGAGTGCCTTGAAGGCTGCCGGCGTGAGCGCCGAAACGTCCAAAAATGCGGTGCCGTGCGCGAGACCTTTGATGTTGGAAAGTGCGCTTTTTCGCACAAATTGCAGGGTCGGGTCAGGGCTTCGGCGCACGAACGGAACCAGCCTATCCGGGTGGCTGAGGTCGGCGTTTGCCACGGGGTGAAACGCTGCCATCGCGAAGGCGTCGAGGCGCCCGAGACCGAGACCCGGACCGAGCTCGGCGCGCGCACGCAGGCGTCGTGCGTAGTCTTCGAAACCGAGCCGGTCGAGGTCGAGGAGCGGGTAAATGAAAAGGGCGATGTCGGCTTCCGGCGCCTGCCCGTGTAGCTCACCAAGGAGCCCGAGCGACTCCGAAAAATCATGATGATCTGCGCTGAAAACGACGCGCAACGTGACCTGCGCGCTCTCGCGCGCAGCGCGTGCCCAAGGGCAGAACCCGAAGCGCTCGACCACCTCTACGGCGTAGCGCTCGTAGACCTTCAGCGTGGCAAGGACTAGCTCCTCGGCGAAGTCGAGTTCGGCCTTCACGCCCCACCTGTAACACTCACCGACTTGACGAGCGCCATGAAAGGCATGCAAAGTATCACTCAACGCGAGCGCGCTTAGGTCGCGCTCCGTTAATTACAAGAGGACGGACAATGGCCGGACGTAAGAAGAAAGCATCGAAGAAGGCAGCAGCACCGATGGCAGCAGCCCCGGTAGCCAAGAAGGCAAAGAAGAAGGCGAAGAAGAAGGCGAGAGCCAAGGCGGCCGCTCCGGCTGCTGCTGCGCCTGCTGCTGCGCCTGCCAAGAAGGCCAAGAAGAAGGCCAAGCGCAAGGCGAAGAAGGCGTAATGCTTCCGGATGAGCGCGAGTGCCGAGGCGTTAATGCTTCGGTGCTCGCGCTCTCTGTATTTTGTGTGTTTGAGAGCCTTTTCTAGCTGATCGAGACACGACGCAGCAGCGAGCGAACAGGCAGCGGCGGAGACGGGGAGTGCTTGGGGTTCGATAGAAACAGCGCGTTGCTCAGCGATGAACGTCAACGCGAAGTGGCTTGAGGCTCCCCAGCGGCTTGCACTCAATCCTCAAGTCTCAATCCTCACGACTTCCCAACACGATGCGTCTCATGGGCGCCTCGAGCGGCTCATCCGTGAGCACCCGTACGTAGCGACCGCCCAGCCGACGAGCTGTTGCGCGTAGCTCCTCCACCAGCCCCGCGAGGCGGGCCAGGTAGGCCTCGATGGCGCTCGGGTCCATCGTGACTTCGACCTCCGCCTGGGTCTCTGCGTCCACCAAGCCCAGGTCCCCCTCGAAGTCGGGTGTGAGCTCCATTCGGCTCAGCACCTGGACCAAAGTCAGGGCGTGCCCCTGGGCCCGCAGGCGCGACAGCTCCTCCCCGACCGGTCCCGCATCGAAAAAATCACTCAAGACGACCAGCAGGCCTGGTCGTAGCGCCCGCTCGGATACCCCGCGCAGTGCTGCCGGCAATGACGTTTGGCCCCGCGCCTCGATATGCGTCAGCTCGCGCAGGACCCGGTGCAAGGCTCCGCGACCGCGCCTGGGTTCGCCCACCACCGCCAGGCCTCGCGTGTCCGCGTTGCCGCACACCAGCAGCTGAACCCGCTCCGAGTCGGCCAAGGCAAGGTAGGCAAGGGCCGCGGCGATACGCCGTGAAACCTCGATTTTTCTGGGGTTTCCGAAGTCCAGCGAGGCCGAGGCGTCGATCAGAATTCGCACCGCGACGTCTTCCTCGGCGCGGAAGGTTTTCACGACCGGCGCGCCGCTGCGCGCGAACGCCAGCCAGTCGATGCGCCGCAGGTCGTCGCCCGGGGCGTAGGGGCGGTGCTCCTGGAATTCGGCGCTGCCGCCGCGGCGCCGCGCCACGTGCTCACCCACGCCACCCGAGCGCACGTCCACTTTGAGTCGTCGCCGTAGCAGGCTGAGCTCGCGCACGAAGTCGGCGTCGAGCAGGCTGGCAGTGGTCATAGGGGGGGGGCGGGCTCGGTCGCCGGGTCCGGCGGGGAGGCTTCCGAGCCCTCGGCGGCGGCTGCTTCGGCCTGGAGCTCGGCGTCCAGCATGGCCTCGAGCTGCGTCACGCGCTCGCGCTCCTGCCCGAGGCGGGCGTGGGCTCGGCCGGCGGCCATGGCGAATAGCCCCACCCCAAACAAAGCGTAGCCAGCGGAGCACAGGATGGCCGGCAGGATGAGGTTTGCGACGTTGGCCGAGCCCCGCTGGATCTCGTCGGCTAGGACGAACGCATAGGTCGGGGAAGGCGACGCCAGCGCCAACGTGCCATCGCTCGTTCGGGTGATGACGCCCGCGATGGCCATCACGATCCAAGGGCCAATCGAGGCCACTGCGGTCGTCACTACCAGCAACACGCGCGGTACGGTCGCGCCCTCGGCTCGCGTGCGAAAGAAGGCTGAAAGCCCGCATAGAAACAACAAAAACGCCAACAGCTGACCGTCGAACGCAATCAGCGCGTCGCGGTCGCTGGCCTTGGGTAGGGTCAACAGGCCCACACCCATGCAAGCTGCGAAGGCCACCAGGACCAGGCCCAGCAGCCAGGTGGTTGCCGGCACGACGCCCGGCCCCAAGGCGCGGAGGGCTCGGCTGCGCCCGGCTCTGTCCCAGGCCACGCGCACACGTCTGGACGGTCCGAGCGGCTCGCCTGCGACCATCAGCACCACGAACACGAAGAACAGGAACAAGAAGGTGCCCTGCGCCTTGGCCCACTCCACTTGGCGGGTGGCCACGGCCACCATGGCGCAACAACCCGTTAAGGAGAGCGACGAGACGATGGTCCAGACCCGTAGCCGGCTCGAACGGTCATCGCTGGGTCCTGCTAGGTTGGCGACGGTGACCTCGTAGAACAGCCAGGCAGGCACCAGCACCGCCACTGCCGGCAACACCACCAGGAACGCCAGGTAGGGCAGCCCGAAGTCGGCGCGCACCCAGGCCGTGGGCAGCCACACGGGTGGCCCCTGCGCGACGGCAGGCCATTGCTCGTGCACGGCGACCGAGAGCGCGACGCCTAGCCCGCTGAACGTGGCGAAGGACGTGGTGAGCGCCACGATCAGCGTGACGATGATGGCCGAGGTAGAGCTTTGGAACTTGGAGGACAGTGCCAGCCCGAACGCCACCGCCAGCGCGGTGAACACGAAACAGCAGAAAAATGCGAGAATTACCTCGGTAGCAGTCACGCCGCCGAACAGGAACGGCAAGGCCCCCACGGGCGCCAGCATGACCAGGTACAGCGCCACGTAGGTGTAGGCCGCCAGAAACTTCCCGCGGGTGATACGCGCCGGGCTCAGGCTCGTGAGCGCGAGCGCTTCCCAGGTGCGCCCGTTCTTCTCACCCGCGATAGTGCTGGCGGCGACGGCCGGCCCCAGCCAGGTGACCAGCGCGAATGCCAGCGAGAAGAAGGTGTGGAAGATACCCACACCAACCTTGGCGGGTTCCGCGGTGACGCTGGCGATGCCCCCGACTGAGCTGATCAAAAGCGCCACCGCGACGGTGAGCGCCATCAGGATCACGGGGGTGCGCTGCAGGCGGGCCGACTGGCGCAGCTCACGCATCCAGACCGGGTTCGGATCTCGCGTCAGGCGCGACAGCCCCCAGCGCCTGCGGGCGAACCAAGATGAGCCAGGCGCCGGCGGCGGCACGGAAGGCGAGCCTGATTGAACGCTCATTGCAGATCTCCTCGCGTCACTTCGAGGAAGATGCGTTCGAGCTCGTTCCTCTCGGGTTCGACGCCCACGATACCCACGCCTTGCCCGACCAGGTGACGCACGACGTCTGCGACGAAGCGCTCGTCGCCCGTGTAGTCGACCGTGAGCAAGCCGCCCGGTGCGGGCTCCACCTGGTGCACCCCGATGCCGCCGGCCAACAGCGGCACCACCAAGCGCGAGTCGCCGAGCACGCGCAGCTTGAGCCGTCGACGAGCGGCGGCCGGAATGGCCGCGCCGCCGGGCGTCAGCGCTGCGGCCCCAGGAGCAATCAGCTCGCCCGGTTGGGCGACAGCGCTGCGGCGCGCGGCGTCGCCCTGAGCACGCCGAGCTAGCTCTTCCCCCAACGCTGCGATTGGGCCTGCCACGATCAGTTGACCGCGCTCCAAAATGCCGACCGACGTGCAGACGTCGGAAAGCTCGGTGAGAATGTGGCTCGAAAGGAAGATGGTCTTGCCCAGCTCGCGCAGCTCCAGCAGCAAATCGCGCAGCTCGATGCGGGCGCGTGGGTCCAAATCGCTGGCTGGCTCGTCCAAGATCAGCACCTTGGGGTCGTGCAGCAGAATGCGAGCCACCTGCAGCCGCTGCTTCATTCCCTTGCTCAGCTCCGCCACCAGGCGTCCGTCTAGTTTGCCGAGGTCGGTTAGCTCCAGCACCACGTCGACCACGCTCGGATCTGGCACCTGGTAGGCGTCGGTGAAGAACTCTAGAAATTCCCGCACCGTGATGCGTTCGTAAACGCCCGCGTGGTCGGGCATGTAGCCAATGGCGCGCCGTACTTTGTCGGGGTCGATGCTGACGTCGAAGCCGTCGATTTCGACGCGCCCGGTGGCCGGCTCGAGCAACGTAGCCATGACGCGGATGGTGGTGGTCTTTCCGGCGCCGTTGGGACCGATGAAGCCGAAGATTTCTCCGTGGGCGACGTCGAAGCTGACGTCGCGCAGCACCTCGTGCGCCCCGTAGCGGTGGGAAAGGTGTCGCACGCGAATAGCCGGTGCGTCGCTCATGGCACGCCTCCAACCCCGACCACGCGTAACAGCGCGCGGTCGGCTTCGAGCGGGAAGCCGCTGTCGGTCAGCTTGCCTTCGCCGCCGTCGAGCTGGCCGAGCAGCACGGGCACGTCTTCAGGCCAAAAATCGATGTTGCGCGTGGTCGCGCTCTCGATGGCGTCCCAAGCGCTGCTGAGGCCCTTGCTGCAGCTTTCCAGCCGGTCCTTGGCTAGCCCTAGGTTCAAGCCCGAGCGGCCGAGCGCGCCCGAGCGGGTAAGGGCAAGTGGCTGGCCCGCGCTTTCGGCGACCGATTCGCCGTCCTTGATGCGGACGAAGAAGCGCGCCCCGCGCGAGCCGCCGGGCATGAGCACCACGCCCAAAAGGTCGCGCCCGACGCGGTTGTGCACGCTGACGCTGCCGTCGAGCGCGCGCAGCAGGCTAACGCCGCCACCCAAGCCCATGAAGCCGTCTTCTTGGACCACCACCACCTCCCAGGGCCGGCCGCGCAGGTTGGTCAGGCGCGCACCGTCTCGATCGACCACCAGGCGGCGTCCGGTCGTCTCGGCGTCTCCCGCGACGTCGAGCACGTTGCCGCGGGCGCTGGCTTGCACGGTGCGCTCACGCGCCGAAGACGCATACAGGCCGCGGAAGCGAATGGCCGCGGCGCGGGGCATGCCGGCGCCGGCTTCCACCAGCGTCAGACGCCGCGCGCGCCCGTTCACGCCGCGCCCCAAGGCGCCCAGCGCGACCACCAGCGCGAGCGCGAGGGCGGACAGCACCGGCAGTCGTAGCAGCGCGCGCAGTGGCGTGCCGGCGCGGCGGGCCAGGTAAAAATTGAGCGGACCGGCCAAGCCAGCGTACGCCAAGAGCAACAGTGCCGAGACCACGATCGTCCAGCGCGTGCCCTGATTCGGATCCAGCTCGCGCCTGATTGGGCTCAAGCGCGACTCGTCGAGCGTCTGCTCGGCGAACGGAAACGCGATGGCAGCATCGCGATCCCAGGCGTGGCGCGTCAGGTCCGCCAGCTTGTGGTGCGTCCACGGGTCGCTGACGAAAGGCTCGGCATTGGGCCGAAACGCCAGCAAATGCAGCTCACCCAGACCGTAGCTGGCAGTCGCGCCCCAAGGCGATGGGTGCAAGTTGCCTCCGGCGAAGCCACGCAGGCGCGCGCGCGAGTCGGCGCTGGGCGTCAGCCGCACCTCGGCGATGCCAGAAGGGCGAGCCCGTGGCCCTCCGACGCTCGGGTCCACCGGCAGCGCGAACACGGCCTGACCGCGGAGGTCGCCGGGCGGCGCTTGCTCGAACACGGAACCGCCCGCCCACGCCTCCAGGTAGGGCGTGTGCAAGTCTTCGGGACGCTCCAGCACCAGCGCGAGCGCGCCGCCGGCCAACAGCCAGTCCGACAGCGCGGCGCGCGCGTCCTCGCCGATCAGCCCTAGCTGGGCCGACGTTGCCAGGACGACGGTGGCTGCGGCGTAGCCGCTCGGCATGCGGGGCACGATGGGCTCGCCCGTGCGTGCGTCGGGGCGGGCGCTACCGACCGAGACCAAGGGGGAGGCGAGCCCACCCCAGCGCGTGTTCGAAAGCGGCACGCCAAGCAGGCGCAGAGCGGGCGCGACGTGACTGGGGGAGCTCAGGTCGAACAGCAGTGGGTCGTGAGTGCGAAGCTCGGCGCTCTTGGCTTCCGCCAGCAGCTGACCGTCGGGGCCGCGCGCGGCGACCTTCAAGCTGGGCGCCGTGCCCGGGAAGCCGTGGACCGGCACCTCCAACGCTACCTGCGAGCGGGCGGCGACCGAGAAGGGCACGTTCGTGGTGTTGCGCGGGCCGCCAGAGCTGCGGGCCCACGCCACCTGCGATTCGACCGTAAGCGTGCCGCGCACGACCTCACTCGAGCGATTTTCCAGCCGTACGTGTGCGCTCAGCCAGCCATCGACGGCGGGCGAGCCGCTGCCTAAAACTGGCTCCACGTCCACAAAAAGCGGCGCCGCAGCCCAGGCGGGCGCCGCTGTCAGCAGTGACAGCAGCAGGCCCGCGCTCCACACGTGGCGCGCTGTAGCGCGGCAGATGTTCCGTCGCACTAGCTTGCCGCCGCCGCGGAAGCCACGTTCGAAGGCAGCTGCTCGACGCGTAGCAGGAGCTCGGCCACGACGCGATCGGTGGTGACACCGTCGGCCTCGCCCTCGAAGCTGCGTAAGATG
Organism: Myxococcales bacterium; assembly: GCA_043752365.1. GTDB lineage: Bacteria > Myxococcota_A > Polyangia > Polyangiales > Polyangiaceae > PMG-095. The sequence continues at coordinate 25,776 of JAYUYU010000507.1, forward strand.
CGGTGGCGCAGCACGGGCGCGGCCGCGCGCTTCACGTCGTCGAAGGACACTTGTGCGCGGCCCTCCAACAAGGCAATGGCCTTGCCCGCCAGGATCAGCGATTGCCCGCCGCGCACGCCGGCGCCGAAGCGCACGCTGCGCCGCACCAGCTCCGGCGCGTTGGGCGAGCTCGGATCGGAGAGGCCCACCAGGCGCGCCGCGTAGCGCAAGACCGGATCGGCGACCTCGACCTCGCGGCACAAAGCGCGCAACCCCAGCACGTCGCTCTGCGTCAGCACGCGCTCCGGAGGGGCCGTGGGCGCGCCGGTCGTTCGTCGCAAAATTTGGGCAAAATCCTCGTCGCCGGGGCTTTCGACCAGCACCTTCAGCAAGAAGCGATCGAGCTGCGCCTCGGGCAGAGGGTAGGTGCCTTCCATCTCGATGGGGTTCTCGGTCGCCAACACGAAGAACGGTTCTTCCAGTGTGTGGCGGACGCCAGCAATCGTCACCGCGTGCTCTTGCATGGCTTCGAGCAGCGCACTTTGCGTTTTGGGCGTCGCGCGGTTGATCTCGTCGGCCAACACCACTTGTCCGAAGATGGGGCCGCGGTGCAGCTCGAAGCGCCCGCCAGGCGTGCCGCCTTCGCCCATCACCAGCACGTTGGTGCCGGTGATGTCGCTCGGCATGAGGTCGGGCGTGAACTGGATGCGTGAGAAACGCAGGTCCAAGCAACTCGACAACGTGCGCACGAGCAAGGTCTTGCCCAAGCCGGGGTTGCCTTCGAGCAGCACGTGCCCGCCGGCGATCAGGCCCCACAGCACCTGCTCCACGACGTCACGCTGGCCGACGATGACCGTGCTGACGGCTTGCACCAACTCTTGTGCGGCTCGGCGCGCCGCCGCGAGCCTCGACTGGAACGATTCGCTCATGCTCGGGTGGGATGCTAGCAAAGTCACGCGGCAGCTCGAAGCCAAGCTTCGTTCGGCCGCTACGGCTCGAAGTAACGCCCCACGTGCTCCCGGTATTCTTCGGGTACTTCGGACTGTTCGACGGCGCCAATTTCGCCTGGCGCGGCGCTGCCCAGGCTGCCGGTGCCACGCTGGTTGGCGGTGTCGCCGGGGCGCGCCGGGGCGCGGCCTAGGGTCGCGGCGTGCATGGGCCCGACCCCGCTGCGCTGCACGTTGGCTTTCGCGCGCAGTTCGGGAGCCGAGACGCTGGGGGTCTGGCCGCTGTGGTCGCCAGTACCGCTGTCGCCCGAGCCAGGTCCGCCGCTCGGCTGCTGGCCGCTCGGGTTACCCTGGCCGGGAGAGCCGGGCTGGCCGGGTGACTGCGCGGGGTCGCCCGCCATCGGCAAAGGCATCATGCCAAGGCCGCGCTCGGCCTCGCCCAGACCGCGCTCGGCCTCGCCCAACGCGCCGTCGCGGCGCGCCTCGCCGGCGGGTTTGGGATTTGCCATTTGGCGCAGCTGCTCTTCGAGCTCTTTCTGCGCATCGGGGGACGCGAGGCGGCGGGCCAGCTCTTGCAGCTCTTCGCGCGTCATGGGCGACGCTCCGCCGCCAGGGCTCTGGTCGAGTTGTTTCTTGAGCTGCTCGGCCAATCGTTGGCGCTCTTCGTCGCTCAGCTTGGAGAGCGCCTTGCCCATGGCTTCGGCCAGGCGCCGAGCAGCCTTGGGGTCGCCGCTGGCTCCGAATTCTTTCAAGTCCTCGAGCGCTTCTGGATCAAGCTTGCCGGCCAGCGCACGACCCAGCTCGCGCAGCGCCTCGGCGTCGGCCGAGCGTTGCTCGAAGGCGTCACGCTGCTCTTTCAGGGCGTCGGCGAGCCCGGGCGCTCCCTGCTCGCGCGCGGCGCGCTCGGCCTCTTCGAGGGCCTGCTTGGCGCTCTCTCTCGCTTGCTTCTCGGCTTGATTCGCCAGCCGCTGCATTTCTTGGTCGAAAGCCGTGATGTCGCCGTCGCCTAGGGCGCGCTCGGCCTTCTTCATTTCCGGGTGCTGGCTCAGCGCCGCGATGGCAGCCTCCAGGCCCTGGCGATTCTGCTCTTTGCCGAACTCGGAACGCAGCTCGGCGATGCTGTCGCGCAGCTTGGCCATGCGCGACAATGCCTCGCGCTTCTCGATACCCTGCGCTAGCTCAGCGCGGAGTTTTTTGGCTTCGTCGGCCAGCGCGCGCAGGCGTCGCTCGTCTTCGGGGCTACGGCCCTTTTGATCGCGCAACGCTTCGATGCGCTCCAGCCCCTTGACCTCGGCTTGCTGAACGCGTTCCACGCCGGGTGCCCGCGCGACGGCCGGTGCGGGCGGCAGCGGCGCTAAGCTGAGCCAGACGATCGCGGCCGCGCCGAGCGGCGCCAGCAGCTGCGGGGCGTCCAGCACCTTGGGCCCGCGTAGCTTGGGTGCGTTCGCGCCCAGGGCCTCGGCCGCAGTGCGTCGCAGGTGACGCGCGGCTTCGTGGGTCTCGGCGCCGAGACCGAGCGCGGTCACGATTTGTTGGCGAAGGCCGAGCTTCTCGTCCAGGTACAGCGCGACGTCTTCGTCGCTCCACCGTTTGCGCGCGGCCACGACGGCCGCCACCCCGACGCCCAGCAACCCGAGCCCGGCCGCAAACGGCCGCAACTCACCCTGGCGGAACCACCACAGCGCGCCGGCCAACAGGCTGCCGGCGCACAAGCCGAAAGCCGCGCCAGTCAGCGCGCGCCCGAGCCACAGCCGCCCGCGTACCTTGCGCGCGACGCGCCCAAACGAACGCTCTAGCTCGGGGGATGCGGACGCGTCGGCCACCGTTACGGAGCGTAGCGTTCTGGCGCGGGCCGAGCCAGGGCCATCGGTAAGAGGAGCCTGTCACCGACCATTCAACGCATTTGGCTGCCAAATCGCAGCTGGAATTGCAGAAGCTCACGTGGCGGCCCTCGGCAAATCCCGGGCGCTCGAGATGAAATCAACAGGGAGCCGGAGACGGCTCAGCATGGGTCACGTCTCCGTTGGCCGACGCAATGCGGCCTATTTGCAGAAGTTTTTGTGGCGGTAGTCGGCAATTCGGGGGCGCGGGCGTGTAGCGCTCAGCGTTTTGCGCGGGCGGGTCGCGGGTTGCGCGTGGTGCGAGACAGGACATCGAAGGCACGCGAGGTCGACGACTCTGTAAGTCTTCTCTTTGCCTGGGCTCTCTAGCTTGCCTGCTCTGGTGGCCCGCCTCCAGGCCGCGGCGGTCGCCGAGCGACCGTGAGGGAGCTCGCT
>JAYUYU010000508.1:0-5341 GCA_043752365.1 Myxococcales bacterium
CAGCCCAATTCGCCGATCACCTTCACGCCGATTCCCGATCGCTTTTTGCTTGACGGGTTTTCTGCGCACCAGCGCGCAATGCGCAGCACTAACAGACAACTCGCCGTCACCCTCTCTTCACCCGTGAACACCCGGGCATACCTGTGAACCCCACGGCGAAGTCCGCACGACGCGCTGCCACGCGTTGTCGCGACAAAGGCCGTTTCGCGCCCGCTCGAGGCCTGGCACGCTGGTTGCTGGGAGAGGTCGTCTTCGACCTCGTCCAACCAGGAGTTTGCATGCGCTTGATCCGTTTCTTTCCTTTGGCGTTGCTGTTCGGGCTGGTTCCCGCTTGCGGTGGCGGAACCGACTCGAGCTCGGGTGACGACGGACCCGGCATCGCGTTGGCAGAGCTGCCGGCGAAGTACAGCGAGTCCCTGTGCCAAGTCTTCACCAGCTGCGTCGGCGACCTGTACGGCATCTTCCGACCCGGCGAGACCTGCCTGAAGGGTATCTCGGTCACGATCGAAGAAGGGCTCGCGTCGTTGCCCGACGCCGTCGACGCCGGGCGCGTCAAGTATCACGGAACGAAAGTGCAAAAGTGCTTGGACGAAATCGCAGCCGGCACTTGCGAGACGCTCAGCCAACGCCCGACGGAAAGCTGCAAGGCGGCGATCGAAGGCACCATTGCGGCCGGCGGCGACTGCACGCAGGACGCCGAGTGCAGCGGACCGCAGTACTGCAAGACCGGCGACACTTGCCCGGGCAAGTGTGCACCTTACGAAAAAGCGGGCGGAGCTTGCGCCAGCAGCGACAACTGCGCAAGCGGCCTCAAGTGCGGCGACAACGGCCATTGCGTTGCGCCCTCGCAGCGAGGCGAAGCGTGCGAGCAGGGCGAACCCGATTGCGCCGACGGCCTGATGTGCCTGGGCCAAGACCCTACGGCCAATACGCCTGGCAGTTGTTACCCCATCGCGGAAGCGCTGAGCGGCAAGCAGGGCGACGACTGCGCCTTCGACGGCAAGCTGTGCGCCGACGGCTACGCTTGCGAGATCAAGTCAATCAAGCCCATCAGCGGCACCTGCGTCGCAAAGGTAGACTCCGGCGCCGCTTGTCGCGCCGCATTCCCCGACGAATGCCCAGCGGACGAATACTGCGGGCTGGGCGTCAACCCGCTGTTGCCCGGTACCTGCACCAGCAAGCCCAAAGCCGGCGAGCCCTGCGCCGCGGCGCTGGGCGGCGGCCAAATCTGCGCCCCATATACCCGCTGCGACGCCAACGTTTGCCGCGCCATCGCGCATGCCGGTGAAGACTGCAACGCGGACGATACCTGCTACAGCGGGCACTGCGTGAACAAGGCCTGCGTCACCGGCAACAGCTGCGAGTGAGGCACTCGGCACAGACGCTAGCCACGACTATTCCGGCGTACGCCACACTGGACGCAACCACCCGCCCAGCAGCAAACACCAAGTTGCCACAGCACGCAGGTCGAGCAATGAGGCATGCTCGACGCATGAAGCCAGGTTTGATTTGGGTCGGCCTAGCGCTGGTGGCGTGCCATCAGGAACCTGGGCCGATGAAGGTGCCTACGACTCAAGATGTTCCGCTTCCGCCCGCGACCAGCTTGGTCCCCGAGGCCGCACCCGCTCCGGTCCCGTCCGCCGCGCCGGCGCCGGCAGGTAAGCGCGCTGCATGCGCGAGCGACCAGAGCTGCAACGACGACGAATCCGTGTCTGCGCTGTGGGGCAAGTGCACCGCGCTTGGCACCTGCGAATGCGTGGCAGGTTTCGAGCTCAACCCACGCGGCAGGTGTCAAAAGGCGATCAAGTGAATTGTCGCCGGAGGGCCGCTGATGCCACCGGAGCTGGCCTCACCCGAGCCTGAGGCCCGACGCGAGCCCGCCCTCGAGCGTCTCGACCTGGCCCTGGGCCTGCGCTTGGTGCTCGGCCACCTACCGTTTGACACCAGCCTGGACGCCAGCCTGCTCGTGACACGCGCGGAGGTCAGCGGACTGTCGGCGCATCGCCCCATGCAAGACACGGCCCTCAGCGCCGGCGGGCGCGTTGGCCTTCACGCCTGCTGGTCAGAGCAGAGCCTGCTGAGTCCATTTCTGGGCGCATACGCCAGCGTGTTTCCTTTTGCGCCAGCGCTTTCTCAGCTTCCGCAAGGCACCGTCGGTCACCTGCCCTACCTGTGGCTCGGTCTGAGCGCGGGGCTTTCGTTGGCTTTGTGATAACAGGGCAAGCACGCATGGCCGCCCCGGAGACGCCGTCCCGAGACCACGATCCCGATCGCCGCTTGCCGGGCTGGCTGGCGGCGCTGTCTTCTTTGCAAACGCGGCGGCCCTGGTTGCTGGTGATTATCGCAGCGCTGTCTTTGCTGCCGGCGGGCTGGTTCGCTCGGCAACTCGATTTCAAGCCGGACCTCTCGGAGCTGCTGCCGGACAGTAAAGCCAGCGTGATCGAGATGCGCCGCGTCAGTAAAAGGCTGGCAGGCAACGCAACGCTAAGCATCATCGTGCGCACGTCGCAGCCGGGTAAGCAGAAAGAGCTGGAAGCCTGCATCGACGCGCTGGTCCCCGCGCTGTACAAGCTGGGCCCCGACTGGGTCGGTGCCGTCGACTACGGCGTGAAAGACGCGCGTGCGTTCTTCGACGCGAACGCGCTGTATTACGCCAGCCTCGATGATCTGCGAAAGGCGCACGATCGCATCGTCGAGCGTTACGATTGGGAGGTCAGCAAGCAGCAAGGCTCACTGCTCGACGACGAAGACGAGCCTCCGCCGATCACGGCCGAGAGCATTCGTAAAGAGTTGGATGCCCACAGGCCTGCCACGCCTGCCAAGGGCCCCAGCTTTCCCAACGGCTACTACGAAAACCGCGAGGGCTCCTACGCCGCCGTCTTGGTGCGCACGCCCGCCGCCGGCAAGGTCAAGCTGGCAGAGCTGCGGCGCCGCGTCGAAGCGGCCGTGGCACAGGTCGACCCCAAGCGCTTCGAGCCGAGCATGCTGGCCCAATACACGGGCGACGTCGTAACCGGGCAGGAAGAATACGACCGCATCACAGGTGACTTGGTGCACGTCGGCGCCGTCGGCATCGGCGGCGTGATGCTGGTCGTCTTCCTGTATTTCTTGCGGCTGCGCGTGGTGCTGACCATGGGTGCGGCGCTCTTGGTGGGCCTTTCGTGGACCTTCGGCATCACGTATTTCACGATCGGCTACCTCAACGCCTCGACCGGCTTCTTGGTCAGCATCGTGGCCGGCAACGGCATCAACTACGGCATCATCTACATGGCCCGCTACGTCGAGGCTCGGCGCGACCAAGCGCTGAGCGTGGCCGACGCCATTCGCCTTGCCCACCGCGACACCTGGATCCCCACCTTAGCGGCGGCGGCAACGGGCGCGCTAGCGTACGGCTCGCTCATTATCACCGACTTTCGCGGCTTCAAGCACTTTGGCATCATCGGTGGCTACGGCATGTTGTTGTGCTGGCTGGCCACGTACGCCTTCACGCCTGCGCTCCTGGCGGCCAGCGAACGCGTCTGGCCAGCGTACCGTGAAGGCAAGGCAGCGCTGAACGTCGGGCAATACTTCGGCGTGCTGTTCGAGCGCTTGGGGCTTGGCGCTCCGCGCTTGGTCGCTGGCATTGGGGCCGCCTTCGGCGTGGTCGCGGTCGCGCTTTCGGCGGCGTATTTCTACGCCGACCCAATGGAATACAATATGCGCAACGTCGCCAACGACGACGCCGCCAACCCCTCGGCGGCCAAGCGCTTGACGCACCAGGTCGACGACGTTGTCGGGCGCATCGGGCAAGACGGCATAGCCATCGTCACCGACCGCGTCGACCAGGTGCCGCTGCTGGAGGCCGAGCTCGAACGCCGGCGTAAAGCCGCGCCTGCCAACCTTTTACCGTTCGAAAAAACCGTCAGCATTTTCTCGCTTTTGCCTCGTGATCAGGCCGAGAAGTTGCCGTTGATCGCCGCCATGCGTGACCGCATCGAGCGTGGTCGCAAACGCGGCTTCATCAGCGACCAAGACTGGACCGAGATCGAGCAGCACTTGCCGAAGGGCGAGCTGCGCGCAATCGAGATCGCCGACTTGCCGGAGCAGGCTGCGCGCTCGTTCACGGAGCGTGACGGCACACGCGGTCGCATCGTTTACATTGCGCCGGCCAAAGGCTTCAGCACCTGGGACGCCAAGTACCTGATGCGCTGGGCCGACAGCTTTCGCCACGTGCAATTGCCGAACGGCGAAGTGATTCACGGCTCCGGACGCGCGGTGATCTTCGCCGACATGATCTACAGTGTCGGCGAAGACGCTCCGCGCGCCATCTTCGCCTCGGCGCTTGGCACCATTTTGGTAATTTTGCTGGCATTCCGCGGCAGCCGCTTGGCGTGGGGCGTGTTCGTGCCTTGGCTGGTCGGCATCGCGTCGCTGGTCGCCTTCATGTTCATCAAGCAGATTCACCTCAACTTTTTGAACTTCGTGGCTCTTCCGATCACCATCGGCATCGGCGCCGAGTACGCGCACAACATGATGCAGCGCTACCGCTTCGAAGGCCCCGACAAGCTACGCCACGTGGTGCGCGCAACGGGCGGCGCGCTTCTGCTTTGCTCGCTCACCACGTCGATTGGCTACTTTGCGCTGCTGTTCTCGATCAACAAGGGCATTCACAGCTTTGGGCTCAGCGCCGCCGTAGGCGAGTTGACCTGCATCGCGGCAACAGTGCTGTGGTTACCCGCGTTGCTAGCTACTTTGGAGCGGCGGCGGGCCAACAAGCTTGCGACGGCCGCAAATCGCAGTTAGATCCGACTTCTCCACCCTTGCGGTACGCGACGCGCTACCGCGACAGGGCCAGTCTCTAACTCCCGAGGTATGACATGTCCCTTCGCTTCGAAGACATCGGTCGAATCGCTACGGTTGCCATCTGCACGTTGCTTGCGTGTAGCGAGAAGAGCGACAACAACACGGGCGTTGCCGGCGCGAGCAGCGGTGGCACATCCGCTGCCGGCAGCGGAGGCGGAGGCGCGAGCGGCATGGGTGGCATGCTCGGCGCCAGCGGCTCGGCGTCCGGCGCAGCGACGGGTGGCGGCGGCACGAGCAACGGAGGCTCGGGCGGCAGCGCAGGCTCGGGCGGCAGCGCAGGCTCGGGCGGCGCTGCGGGCAAATCCAAGACGACATTCTTCGTCACGAGCGACACGCGAGCCACCGGCAAGTTCGGAAGCCTGGAGACCTCCGACAAGCGCTGCCAAGACTTGGCGGCCAAAGCCGGCATCGGTGATCACACCTTCCACGCCTACCTCAGTACCTCCACCGCCAATGCCAAGGACCGCATCGGCACCGGACCTTGGGTGAACTCAGCAGG
>JAYUYU010000509.1:0-28920 GCA_043752365.1 Myxococcales bacterium
TCGCCAAGCTCGCCGAGCGCCGCGCGGAGCGATTCGCGCAGCCGGGCGTGGACCACGAACAGTTCGACCTCGTCGTGGCGGCGCCGGATCCGGGCCACATCCGTCAGCGGGGCCAACAACCGTCGCCGGAGCAAGCGCGCGCCTGCCGGCGAACAGGTAGCGTCTACCACCCCGAGCAGCGTTGCCTGCTTGTTGCCCGAGACGGACTCGGTGAGCTCCAAATGCAGCTGGGCGACTCGCTCGATCAACAACGTGCTGGAGGGCTCGAAGCGAGCGATACGACGCACGGGCAAACGCCCACGCGGCAGACAGACCTGAGCGAAGCGCAGCGCCCGCGCTACCGCGCGCCGCGCCGGCGGCGCCAGTAACTCCGCGTCGCTTTCGACTTCTCGCAGAGCCTCCTGCTCGTCACTCGGGGAAAGCGCGCTGTCTTCGCGAACCACCACGCGCGGCAAGCTACGCGCCGCCGCGAGCGCCGATGCGCAGCCTTCCGCGGCCCCTTCGGCCGCCCCGACCAGCACTTCGCGCGCCGCAGCGCGGCTCAGCTCGCCCAGCACGCGCGCGACGTTGGGCAAGCTACCGGCCTGCAGCTCGCCCGTCGAAAGGTCGTAAAGCGCGATGCCGACGTCGCTGGTGGTCACCTCGATGGCGCACAAAAAATTGTTGGTATTGGCCAGCAGCTGGTCGCTGTCCGTCACCAAGCCGGGGGTAATGACCCGCACCACCTCGCGCGGTACCAGTCCCTTCACCTTGGACGGATCGGCCATTTGCTCGCAAATGGCCACCTGCTGACCGAGCTCGAGCAAGCGCGTGATGTAGCCGTGGGCGGCGTGGTGCGGCACGCCCGCCATGGGGATCTCTTCCGGCTTGCCGCGATTGCGCGCCGTGAGAGTCAGCTCGAGCAGCTTCGAACCGAGCACGGCGTCGTCGCCGAACATCTCGTAGAAGTCGCCCATGCGAAAGAACACGATCGCAGCGGGATACGCGCGCTTGGCCGCCGCGTGCTGCTGCATGACCGGCGTCAAAGGCCCCGCCATGCCGGCCTCAGTAAAAGGGCGACGGCTTGACGACGCCGAAGGTGTCCAAGCTGAACAGCGTGAGCCCTTGGCTCGCGCCGTCCACCACCGCCATTTGCTCGGGCTGCTGCAAGAACTGGATCGACTGGGGCGCGATCACGTTCGACAGCGAGGAGAGGCTCATGACGAGGGGCGCAAAGCCGCCCGTGGTCTGCCAGGAGAAAACCGAGTCACGCTCCGACTTCAAGCGACCGCGGTAAAGCGCGAAGCGATCGTTCAAGCCGTTGAAGACGCAGGCCGCGGCCGGGTCGCCGAGCGGCACGCCGCCCAGCGGCTTTTCTGCGGTGCCTTGATCGTAGACACACGCCAGGTCTTCCGGGGTAGCGCAACCAACGCGCAGATCGAGCGGGTCGCCCGGCTCGGTCGCGGCACGGCAGTGCCCCTCCTCATTGCGACTCGATATTTCGAAAACGCGACCTTTGCTCCATTTGCGCAACGGGTCGCAGCTGCGCACGCAGCGGCTCTCGGCGCCATTGGCCACGACGTCGTGCCTGAAGCCGAACGCCGCGTGGAGCAGCACCCAATGCTTGGCGACTCGCAGCCGGTAGGTTTGCGCCGTCGGGAAGCAGCTGGCCGCCCACTCGACTAGCTCCTCCTCACCTATGCGCGACTCAAGCTCGAGCTTGCCCGCGAACGCGCTCTTCACGCGGAATTCGCGTGAAGGCAGCAGCGGCTCCAGGTCGTGGGCACCAAACCTGGTTAGGCAATCGACGCGAGAGTGCGGGCTCTTGCTCCAGTAGGTGTCGGTTTCCTTGGGCAGGGCCGTCGTGAGCTGGACGAAGTCGGCGTGCGCGCTCGCGAAAGCGGTGGCCGCGGCATCGTCAGCGATGCCCAGCTCGGTCTGCGCGTAGCTCTTCATGGCGTCGACGTCGTAAACACCAACGCCGCAGAACGACACGGAAGCGTCCGTCAAGAGGCCGTCGTTCAGGAAGCCGGCCGTGCGGTCGCCGGCGTAAGAGCCCTCGAAGGTGACCGTGACCGTGTCCTCAGCAGAATACGAGCGCGGCTCCAGCGGCGGCAAGATCACCGAGTGCTGCACTTGCAGCTGCTCGGTGGACTTATCGTTGGGATCGGTGGCAACGACATCGCCGCTGGTCCCTCCCGTGGTGTAGCGCGTCGTGCCCACGAAGACGTCCGTCGGCAGGCCCTGGATCACGCCCTGGTCGTCCTTTTCGCCAGGGAACGGCACCGCCAACAGGCGTGGCCTATCACTGGGCGCGCTGGCAGCAGCGGACGCCGGCACCGTGAGTTGGGGGAAGTTGCGCAGTGAGGGTGCGCGCACCCCGACGTTCGGGTCGGTGGTAGCGAGGCGCGCGCTGCGGAAGCGGTGCGGCTCGACCACGCGGCAGCTCACCTCGTCGGTGACGAAGGGCTTGCCGGTCCCGTCGGGATTTTCGCTGAAGAAACCGGCCTGGGCGTCGTTCACGCAACCCCGGAAGTCGGGCAGCGAGGACGAGTTCGCGCTGAGGGGCCGGCGGCAAGCCGCATCGAAATCCTCCCCGTCCACCACGGCGATGGAGCCGTTAGTGAGCAAAATGAACCCAAACAAGCCACGCAGCAGGCCCGGCCTTGCGCCGGTCGTGAAGTCATTACCGGGTCGGGCCAAAGCGCCTTGACTGGTGAGGGCTGCGGCGGGGTCGGGGTCGCAGTTGACACCAAACTGCGCGACGCCCGTGACCGGATCCACGTAGGGGATATCGCGGTAGGCGAAGGTGACGTCCTTCGCGGACGAGCCGAGCGCCAGACGATCAGGCTTTTCGTTCGGAAGCTCGGGCGAACCGGAGCGGACGAGCGGCGTGCGGTCGGTCGCGCCGGGGCTGACGTCGAACACCATCACACTCGCGCCGGGCTGGTCCTCGGAGTCGATCGCGTAGGCGAAGCGCTGACCGTTGGGCGTGAGCGGGCTGACGGCCACGCGTCGCGTCGTGACCACGCGGCCAGGCTCGCGCAGCGACATCGGCAGGAGCGGCGACAGCTCGGCCATTCCGCAAACGCTGCTGGTATCCAGGACGTGCACGACGGGCGCCGCCTGATCGGCCACGTAGAGGCGGTTGTCGGACAGGGCGAAGCCAGCCGGCTGCGGCGAGCGTTTGCCGGGCTGTGGAGCGGTGGGCGGCAAGACCTCGCCGCAAGTGGCGCCCGGCTCGAGCAGATTGCCCGTGAGATCGGCCGGCAGCGTTTGCGCCACGCCCGCCGGTACGTCGACCTGAAGCTTCAGGCGCGCCTCGATCTGGCAATCTGGAAACGTGCCGGCCGGCGTGTTCAGCAGCTGCTGCGCGTCGATGATGGCAAGCTCGCCCGAGTCGGGCAACGCCACCACGAGCTTGCGGCGGCCCTCGCCACCGGCCTCGTCACGCAAGTCGCCCTGACACACGTTGCCCGCGAATGGAGCATCGCTTCCGTGCTCTTCTCCCTCGACGTCAGCGTAGCTGTCGGCGCGACAGCCGTCGGCGCCGACACTGGTAGAGGCAGAAGGCGAAGGTGTTGCCTCTGCAAACGGCTCGACCAGCACGCTGATTTCGCCCGGAGTTTCGTCCAAGCGGCACGACGGCCAGCTCGTCAGGTCACGCTCGAGCTCGCCTGGCTTCGGCGCGGCCAGACAGCTCGTTGGCAGGGCGAAAATGCCGTTGCGCCCGACGTCCGCGGTCGCAACGAACGTGGCGCGCCCGCCTGGCGTCGCTGCCATCGAAATGGGCCGGCCGCCAACACGCAGGAACCCGAAGCCGGGGCGAGCCGGATCGACGTCGACGACCTGGCCGTCGGTCACGTTCACCACGGCCACTTCATCGGTGACGGTCTGCGAAATGAGCGCGAACGTCGACAGCTTTTTCGAGTCGTTGGAGTCGTCGCTGCGGTCGCGATCGGGGCAGTCCGAGTACGGGTGCCCGACGCCCGCTTCATCGCGGCACAAAAACACGGCGTCTTCGCTGCCCGAAAGCGAACGTAGCTCGGCGACTACCGTCTGTTCGGAGCAGGCGCCGCCTAGCACCACCAGACCACCCAGCGCCCCGAGGCGCGCTAGCCAATGCGCCGCCTTCACTTGGACGACCTCGGGGACTTGGGCTGGCCCAACGTGCCCAGCATGGTGCCGTAGGTGGCGGGAAACGCGAGATCCAAGCTGTAAACTCCGACGTAAGAATCCGTAAAATGCCCGACGTAAAGCAGGTTGCGGCTGGTGTCGACGCTGAGCGCGTGTGGGCCGCGCCCGGTGAGAATTTCGGTCTCGATGCGCGAGCGCTGCGGGTCGTACACGAAAATGCGGCGAGAATCGAAGCAGGCGACGAAGACGCGCGTCTCCTGCTCGCCGCTCGGCGTCGTTACTTTGCCAATGACGATGCGCGAGGGCCCGGTGGTGAGCGCGAACGTTTGGAAAAAATACGGGTACTCTTGCGGCGGGCGCGTGCGGCCGATTAGCAGGCTGGAGGGCGAGCGGTTGGCGACGTAAACGTCCAAAGGCACCAGCGCGGCTGCGTCCAAACAAGTCGAGTCGTCGGCCGCACAGCGACCCTCGGCCGCCTTGCGAGCCGACGCGTCGACCGCGATGCCGCGCGAATCCGAGCCCACCGAGTTGGCCTCGATGCCGACGCCGTTGCCGTCGATCAAATAGGGGCGAGAGTCGTTGGCCGAAGTAGCCTCCGCGCGATCGGGCGCGACGCGGACCAGCCGTACTTGAGCCGAGTTCCGGAACGTCATCAAGAAGGTGTCGCCCGGATCCGCGAACGGGGGCGAATCGGGGAGCGCGGCGGCTTCGCGGGCGTCCCGCGTCGTGCGCAGTTCCGGAATCGCAGCGATACCGACGGGGCGCAGGGGAATATTGGCGGAATTTAGCGCGAAGGTGAGCTCGGGCCCGCTGGCGTCCCACGCCTCGTTGTTGAACATCGACGCCGTACCGGTGGTCTGATTCGTCACCACGATGGTATCGCCGCGCTCGTCCGCATCGATCGCGAATGGCTCGGCGTTCAGCTTCAGGAAGCGGTTGCTTTCGCTCGGGTTATTTCCGGCTCGGTGCTGATCGGTGCAGGCGCGGTCCGAGGTGCCGTCTTGCCCGCACTTCATCTCGCCGTTGCTGATGTTCAGCCAATGCAGCGTGGAGTCACCGCGCACGGGCACGAACAGCCGTTCGGGGTCGCCCGCTTCCACGTCGATGGGCCGTTTGCGAATGATGGCGTCGGTCGCGAACGCCCCGATCTTCACCTGAGCGAAGGGCTCGGGCTTGATCGGTTTGCAGCGTCCGGGAAAGAGCAGGCGGTCGGCCTCGGCGCGATCTCCCTGAGGGCACGGCGACTCCACGTCGTCCGTCGAGCACATTCCGCCCGGCTGGCAGTGGCTCCTCCCCAGCGGCGCGCCTGCGCAATCCGCATCCGCCACGCACTGCACGGGCAGCTGCGCCTCAAGCTTCTCCAAGTCGTACGACTGAACTGCGCCTCCATTGTACTGGAGGTCGAAGTCGCTAGAGACGACGAACAAATGCTTGGCGTCCCCGTCCACGGCCAGACCCACTGGGAAGTAGATCTGGTCGGTGGGAACTTCCACGCCCTCACCGGGTCCAAAGCAGCCGCTCAGGAACACGCAAGGAATGACTAGTTGAATGAGCCGGCGCATCGGCGCCGAGGCTTGTACAACGCCGCGAGGGGGTTGGAAAGCTCAGCCGAGGTCTAGAATGACAACGCCCCGCTCGGGGTCGTCCTGTTCGTCGGCGTCCGGCAGGGGCCGGGGCGCGGGACGGTAGGCGTCCACGGGCAATTCGACGCGTGGCTGGTCACGCTCGATTCGCCGACGTTCCTCTTCTTCTCTTCGCCTGATTTGGTCGATGATGAAGGGAGGAAGCATGGGGGCGGCCTCGCTTTCGCGATTGAAGGCCCAGGTTCGATGAACTTTGGACCTTGACAGAAATCTAGCTGCCCGAGCGCGAAGGTCAAGCTCTGAGCGCACTTCCTTTGTTATCGGCGGCTCGCTGCCGCTCGCTCGAGGCGAACGAGCCGCAGCGACGGCCGGGCGGGCCGCTGGCCGATATGGTTCTGGAAGGAACCCTGGCCGGTTCATGCCCCGGCCAGGCTGCCTGATAGCTGCCGGATCGCCGGGGCGGATCGCGAGTAGGCTGTAGAGGCTCGTGAATAGCAGAGCGGCCAGTTCCGTCCCGGGCTTTAGCCTGATGCGTCGCGTTGTAACGCGCTGCGTGCTTTTCGCCGGTGCGTTGGGCGCCGCGCTCGCCATTTCAGGCGTGGCTCAGGCGGCCTTCGACACGAACGACACCAGCTGGGAGGGTGGTAGCGAGCTGTTCGAGCTAGCCAAGAAGCGCCTTGGCAGGGAGCGGCTCGAGATTGCAGCGACGCTCGACTACTCGAAGCTGTCACCCAAAGACGGCATCGTGATCCTGCACCCCGACGTCCCGCTCGACTACGCGGAGCTGAGCGCATTCTTGCGCGCTGGCGGCCGCCTGGCGCTGCTCGACGATCACGGCACCGCCGACAAGTTCCTGGCTCGCTTTCAGATCAATCGCGTTCGCGCGCCGACGTCGCCCGCAAAAATGCTGCGCGACAATCCCAGCCTGGCGATCGCCGAACCGGCCGTGCAAATCGTCGCTGGTCAAGAGCAGAACCGGCACCCGATCACCCAGAACGTCGACAACGTAGTCACCAACCACCCGACGGCCTTCACGCATCCGAACCTGACGCCGGTGTTGACGATCGCGGCGCGCGGCGAGCCCGACGCTACCTTGGCCGTGACCGGCATCATCTTGAACCGTGGACGGCTGTTCGCGATGGGCGATCCGTCTGCCTTCATCAACTTGATGCTGCGCTACCCGGGCAATCGCAAGTTCGCCGAGGGGCTGCTCACGTATTTGGTGGAGCCCGACAGCTGGGGCGAGCGCGGCGGCAAGCTCTACTTCGTAGCCAATCGCTTTCAGCAGAAGGGCCAGTTCGGGGACCGCGGTGGCTTGCTGTCGGGTCTCGGACAAACGCTGACCGACGCGCTAGCTGACGTGCACGAGCACGGGCTGCCGGAGCCGTTGCCATTGCTGCTGGCCGCGCTGGGCTGTCTCTCGGTCATGGCTTGGGCGCTGCTGTACGCCGCGCGCCCTCGCACCCGAGCGACGCCACGCTACTCGGCGCCAGAGCCGCTGGTCGCCCAAGGCGGAGTCGCCGGCCGCATTGCCGTGCTTTCGGCACCCAGCACCGACACGGCGCTTGGGCTATCGGAGCTACGCGCGGCCGCTCTCGAGCTGCTGGGTGAGCGGCTCGGCCTGGGCCAAGGCCCATCGGCCAAGCTGGTGTTGGACGAAATCCAGCGTCGCCAGCTGCTCTCGGAGCTCACGTGGCACGACCTGGACAGCGCACTTTCGGAGCTGCGAATCATCGAAGATCGCATCGTCAAGAAGCAACGCAGACTGATCCCCCCCGCCCGCTTGGAAGCGCTGCGCAAAAAGGTGATGGCGGCCGTGCTTGAAATCGAGCAGCGTTCCGGGGCCGTTTGATGCACGCACTTCAGGTCACGGAAATCGAGGCGGCGCGCGAGCGTCTTTTGGAGCTCAAGCGCCAGGTTTCGCGCGTCTACATCGGCGACTCCTCGGCCGTCGACTTGCTCACGGTAGCGTTGTTGTCACGCGGCCACGTCTTGCTCGAGGGCGTGCCCGGCATCGCCAAGACAACGCTGGTCAAGGCGTTCGCGGTGTCGTTGGGTAGCTCCATCCGCCGCGTGCAGTTCACGCCGGACCTGCTGCCAGCCGATATCACCGGCACCTACGTGCTCAGCCCTCGCGAAGGCACTTTCACGCTGCGCGCCGGCCCCATCTTCGCCAACGTGCTCTTGGCCGACGAAATCAACCGCGCGCCCGCCAAGACGCAGTCCGCCCTGCTGGAAGCCATGCAGGAACGTCAGGTCACCATTGAAGGCGACCGCTTCGAGCTGCCCGATCCCTTCTTCGTGCTCGCCACGCAGAACCCGGTCGACCTGGAGGGCACCTATCCCCTGCCCGAAGCGCAGATCGACCGCTTCTTGGTGCGCGTGCCCATGGGCTACCCAACGCCGCGCGACGAAGTGGCCATGCTACGGACCCACGGCATCGCTCCCCCGGCGGTGGGGGTGGTGTTGAACCCGACCGACGTGCTGCAGCTGCAGTCCATCGCCGCGCGCATTCACGTCGAAGATGACCTTTACGAGTACGCCGTAGCTCTGACCGGCTTCACCCGCTCGCACCCTCGCGTTGTGCTGGGCGCGTCCCCGCGCGCGACCCTGGGCCTGCTCCGCGCCGCGAAATCCCTGGCCGTCTTGGCCGGCCGCCCCTTCGTCACCCCTGACGACCTACGCTTCCTGGCCGGCCCCGTCCTTGCGCACCGCCTCATCCTCGTCCCCGAGCTGGAAGGCGACCCCAAAGCGCGCCAAGCCATCGTCGACGAAGCCTGCGCCAAAGTCTCCTACCGCCGCGCCGCCAGGTAAATCAGGGGCTGCCACCCCGCCGCCCAATCGCAGAAACTGCCGTAGCGGAGACGGGCCGCTCCGAGCGACCCGGGATTTTTTACAGGGAGATCGGGAGATCCGGGAGTCGTGCGAGCGTGCAGTTGGGGGCGCCACATCGTCTCCGTCCCTGGCGTCGCGCCTATCGGAGCCGTAGCGGTGCGAGACAAACGACGCTAGTGACGGAACGATACGGCGCCAAAATCCGGGCTCGCACGACTCCCGATCTCCCGATCTCCCTGTGAACTCAGGGAAGCACGACTAGCGGGGGGCAAGGCGCAGACCCGAAGGCTTGACCGCCCGCGTTGCCTACGCGGCAAGCCGCTGTGCGCGAGCTTGCATCGTAAAGGTGCTGTGCACTCGCAAGCGGCCGCAGCAGACTTACGGTCGCCTCGGGCCGTGCGTTTTGGGCTGCCCGTGAAGCGTGCCGCTCACGAGCGCGACGGGGCCTGTACGGTGCGCGCGAGCCCGCTTGCGGGCGAGCCGGGACGAGCTCTCAGTCCTTGGAAGACCAGATCACGATCATCCACGGAAGGCCGGAGTGAACGAAACTCGGCGAGGCCGAGCGCCCGCCCCAGTCCAGATCACTCGAGTCGGCTCGACGTACCAGCGAAGCTACGGCAGGAAAACCCAGAAGCAAAAGCGACCCGCGCCTCGCCCCCGGAGGCGTGGTCGCGCCAGGCTCACGCTCACGCGGCAGCCGCTATGACGGTCGCTTTTGCGGCGCGGCGGTAGGCGCCGGGGGCGGAGCCGACAGCGCGTTTGAAGGCTTTGGAAAAGGCGGCTTCGGAGTCGTAGCCCACACGCTCGGCGATGTCGGCCAGCGTGGCGCTGCTTTGGCGCAATAGGCCGGCGGCCTTTTGCATGCGCCAGCGCGTGACGTAGGCGAGCGGCGGTTCACCGACGAGGCGCGCAAAGCGTGACGCAAAGGCCGAGCGGGACATAGCCACGCGGGCCGCGAGCGATTGCACGGTCCAGTCCAACTCGGGGCTTTGATGAATCAACCCCAGCGCCGAACCGATTTGCATGTCGCCCAAGGCGCCGAGCCAACCGCTGGCTCCGGGCGGTAGTGATGCCAGGTAGCCGCGCACGATTTGGATGAACAGCACGTCCGCGAGGCGGCTGACGACGGTCTGCGCGCCAGGCCGATTCGAAGCGGCCTCGCAAGCGATGAACTTCAGGGTGGGCTCGAGCCAGTGCACGTTGCGGCTCATCTCCCCGGGAAGCACGATGACGGGTGGCAGCACGGAGAGCAGCGGGTTGTTACGCCGGTCTTCGAAGCGGAAAGAGCCCGTGACGAGCGTCGCCGACACGCCGTCACCGCCGAGCACGATGGACGACTGACACTTGCCGCTCGGCGCGGTGATGAGGTCGGCCAAAGGGCGAATGGGCGAACCAGGTACGTCCCGCAGCGAGTGCGCGTGGCCGTGTGGAATCGCAACTAGGTCACCGCCGCTGAGGTGGATGGGCTCTTGCCCCTCGACGTCGAGCCAGCACTCGCCGCAGAGCAGGACGTGGAATTTGGCACCTTCCTCGTCCGCATCGACGCCAATGCCCCAAGGGGCAGCTGCTTCCACCCGCCCGTAGCAGGCGGCGCCCACCCGAACAGTCTCCAGCACGTCCGTCAGCACGTCAGTCGTCGGCATTGTACGCCCAAACAGGAAAGCGGGGAGAATTCGCGCTGACCGTCCAGTCAGCGTCCCGAAGAATTAGCAGCTCCGATTCTGACCGTCCAGTCAGAAAACCCGGACCGAACCCTTACCGGCGTCTTTCCGCTCTGTCGCCAGCCCTCCCGGCCCGAGGCTCCTAGCGCACCTCCAGCTGAACCGTCATTGGGGGGGCCGGGCGAAAGCCAAAGTCCCGCTGTAGCGCGGAGAGGTCAACCAGGGCCTGCATCTGCTCGACGGGCAGGCGCAGCGGCGTGCTCGGAAAGTACTCACGCAGCGTGCTTTCGACCGTGTGCCCCGCCAGCACCAAAGCCTGGGCTGGGAAGTACTGGTGGTACCCCGGCTGTTGCTGCTCGACCACGAGCGCGACCAGCCGGGCCGCGTCCGCGAAGGTTAGGTAGGCGAGCGCCTCCCCGAAGTTGAGTTCGCTCTGCGGCACCGGCTGCTGCAAGCGCTTGCGAAACCAATCGCCGGTCAGCATCGGGAAGCGCAGCGCCGTGCAGGTCAACTTTGGCTCGTGCTCGCTCAAAATGCGCAGCGTCCGTTCGCCGAACTCCTTGCTTAGACCGTAAAAATTGTGTCCTGGGTCGGCCGGCACGGCACCGTCGAGAGGGAAATAGGGAATGAGCGGCGGCGCGGCGGCAGCGCGCCCTTCCTCCAGACGAATCATCGCCTGCACTGAGCTAGCGAACACGATGCGCCTCACGCCTAGATCGAGCGCGGCGCGAAACACGTTGGCGTTCATCCCGACGTTGTGGCTGAGGACGACCTGGGGCGAGTGGCCGAGGCCGAGGTTGGGAATGTTGCCGAGGTGCACCACCGCGTCACGACCCTCGAGCAACGGGTAGACGCCGAGCGGCTCACGCAAATCTGCCAATTTTAGCGGCACGCCGAGGGCGCTTTCGAAGCGCTGGTCCGTTCCGAGCACGTCATGACCGCGCAGTAAGAGCTCTTTACACACCAGCGAGCCGAGTCGACCGGTCGCGCCCGTAACCAGAACCTTCATGTGAGCGCGAACGCTTCTAGCACATCGGCCCCACCTAGAATGTGCCCTGCTAGCCTTGCTGGGCGCGGGCGACGCGCGACAGGTAGCTCAGCCCCGACGCGATGGGCTGGCGGTACTCGTAGTGAACTTCGAGCTGCTCGAGCTCGCGCCGTAGCTCGACCGCGACGTTGCCTTGCAGGCTGAGCTTCTGCAGGCTCTCCAGCAAGTTCCAACGCAACAGCCAGTCGTGCTCGAAGTGTCGGTTCAGCTCGGCGTGGAGACGTTCGAACACGGGCAACACGTCCGCGCCCACGGGCGAGCGCAGCGCGCCAAGCGCGGCCTCGTACAGGCCAAGCAGCGCGGTTTCGTGCGATGGCACCGTGTACCGCTTGGGCACCCACGCCTCGGGCAGCGCCGTCTCGGAAAAAAAATCGGAAGGCGCGCCAGCATGAGCGCCCCGTACCGACTCGGCGAGCGCAACGACTTGGCCCGCTTCGAGTCGTTCGTCCAGCGACGAGGCCGCGTACAGCTCCCCCGACGCCATCACCAACAGCGCGCTGGCCCGCCCTGCCCCAATGAAAGCTCGAGCCAGCTCGCCGCGCAAGCGCACCCCGTGAGCCAGCGTGAGTTCGACGGGCCCAGGCGTGGGCGCGGCCGCGACGCGTTCGATCGCGGCGCGCGAGTCGCCGATCACGGCGTGCACGACCTCGGCATCGACCCGCGCCTGGCCCAGCACGGCGCGGGCCCGCCCCGCGACCCGCAACAGCGTACTCTGGGCGCCGCTAGTCACGCGCCGCGACAGCACGCCGAACAACTCGACGTCTCCGCCTAGCGACAGCGTCGCGATTTCTTGCGCCGCCAACGCTTCGGCCAGCGCGGGCTCGCCACCTTGCACGGACGGCAGCTCGCGCACCACTTCGTCCAGCACGTCGTGCAGTTGCTCGAAGCTGCGCGCGACGAACAGCTGCGGCTGCGGGCGTGTCACGTCGTACTCGACGTTACCGGCCGCGACGCTGAGCGGCAGTTTTCGAACCTTCGGGTCGTGACAGGCAAAGCTTTCCCATAGGGACGAAAGCAGCCCCGCCCCGTACAGCTTGTACTCGCTGGGTGTGCCGACGAGGCCGTACTCGGACGTCCACCAGTAGAGCCGTGAGAGTCTCACGGCTTCGCTCACCCGCCGCACGGAGGCGCGGGCGGCGACCAGCGCTTGCTCGACGCGGGCGAGCTGCTCGGCTGTGGCAGAAGGCTGCTCTTTGAGCTCCGACAGGGCATAAATGGCGCGATCGACGGCCGAGTCTTCCGGCAACGTGAAGGCGCGAGCGCCGGCCGCGCCGATGCGGCGCAAGTAGCCGGCGTAGGTAGCGTCCGGTAAGATGGGTGCGTGGCCGGCCGCCTCGTGAATGATGTCGGGCGCGGGCGTGTAGACCAGGTGCTCGGCGGTGCGCATGTCGGCCGCGATGGGCAGAATGGACAAGGACTGCAGCTCTTGGAACGCTCGCGGTGGGATGAAGCCGTCCACGCACACCGCGCCCCAACCGAACGGCGCCAAATGCTCGTCCATCTCCTCCATCCGCGGGATCCGCTCGACCGAAATGCCGGTTTGCCCCAAGCCTGCGCCGTAAGCCCGGTGGGCCGTCGCCTTCAAGCGGGCGTGCGTTTGCAACAGCACGAATCGCCACACCGCCTGATCAATCGCCGTGTAGCGCGAATAATCCTGCCGCACGATCAAGTGCCGCAAATGCGACGGAACGCGAGCAAGAGTGTCGGAGGCCAATGCTTTAGTCTGACTCGAGGTTCGAGACTTCGCTAGGGGCCGCTCACTGCGTTACGTCCAGCAGCGTGCCTTCAGCGCCCAGAATTTCCGGCAGCCGGACCCGCGGCATGTCGAAGGCCTGACCGAAGGTGAAGAACACGCTGCCAGGCAGCGGCCGATCGGGCATACGGCTTGGGCCCGGCGTGAGCGGCGCCGCCCAATCGACCCGAAAAACCTGGCGATTCACCTGGGGAACCAACACTCGAACGCCTGCACCTAACGACTGGTGGAGCGTGATGTCCCGCGCACGCTCGCCCGTACCGCCAACGTCGTAGAAAACCACCGCGCCGACTCGCGCCGACAGGATGTTCACCCCGAAGGTTCGCAGCTCGAGCGTGGAGGCGAAGCCACTCGCGCCTCGAAAGGTCGCGCTGACGTAACCGCGCGGTCGCGAATCGCCCCCAAGCAGAAGCTTTCGATTCAGATAGTTTTGGTAAGTCGAGACCAAAGCCGAATCCACGATGATGCGCGCAAAGCCGAGGCGCGGAGAAACGAAGCGCGACGCAGCCTGCACAGAGGCTTGATGAGCGGAGCGGTCGGCCTGCTCGATGTTTGAGCCGCCCAAGAGTCGCACCAAGCCGCTCTCGAGCGGCCAGGTGTAGCCAATCCAAGAGACGGTGCCGAGCAAATCGCGAGACGACCCCGCGTCGCGCAACGCGGGGTAGATACGCAGCGCGGCAAACTGCCCGAGCGAAAAGGATTCTTGCAGCGAGAGGGTCTCGATGTCCCGGGTCGCCAGGAAACGGGCAGTTTTGTGCTCGAGCTGAAGAAAGGGGCTGAAGCGAGTATCGCTCACGGGGAGCTCTTCGCGAACGAACTCGCGGTAGGCCTCGAGCGGAACCTCGGCGGAACGAGGCGCGCCGTAGTCACGCCCAACCAACTCGAGCCCCCACGTGAGGTTGAGCTTGGATTGCCGCCCGAAAGAGCGGGTCAACTCCGCGCCACCACGGAAGATGCTGGAGTGATAAGCGAGCGGAATTCCCTGCCGCGACAGCAGCAAGCGCCGGTCCGAGAACACGCGCGTTTGCTCTACGGCCCAAGCAGCGCCCGCCAAGAACCCCCATTTGTCGGCTAGCGAGACCAAGTTTCGGTACACGCTGAGCGTGCCTTGCGACCCTTCCGTGTCACCCGAATCCAAATTGACGAAGACGCGACCGAGCGCATACGCGTCGACCTTCGAACCCGCGATGCGTGGGTGTATGCCGAGCGCGCCGAGCGAATAGCGATCCGGCTGCAGGGTGAAGATGCCACCAACCTGCGTGCGGGTGCCCAAAAAGTTGGTCTCACTCGGATTCACGAGCAGGTAGTTGACACGAGCCGCAGGCAGCGGAAGCTCGCCGAGTCGCGAGCCAAAAGCCTCGACGGGAACCCGCCGCGAGCTGGCAAAGGTGCCTTGGAACTGATAGCCGAGCCGCAAACTCCAAACATCGCGCACGATCACGACCACGCGCACCTGACCAGGCTCGCTGCCGCGCAGCGGCACGATCACCACCACACCGAACTGCGGCAACAGCTGCAAGTTGCGCAGCGTCTCTTGCACGAGCTCGCCGTTGTAACGCTGGCCGGCTTCGAACAGCAGCTCGCGGCGGATCACCCGTTCGCGGGACTGAGCGTGGAAGACGTTGAAAAAATCCGGCACCGGGTCGTCGTCGTCGAACACCGCCAGGCGCACGATTTCCAAGCTCTGGATGCGCTTGCCTTCCGGCGTCTCGTCGCGGTCGGGGTGCGGGCCGAGCGCGCGGGTGACGCTGCGCTCCTCGAGCTCCGAGGTCTCCAGCGCGAATGCCGGACCCGCGAACAGGCTCAGGGCAAGCGCCCACGCCGCTACCATCACCAAGAGCATGCCGAGGCCGCGCAAGCCGCCCAGCCTAGTCTCACCGCGCGTCGCGAGCGTGACTTTCGCGCCGCGCGCGCGAGCTTCGGTCTTCCGAGCGCGGCTGACTCGGACTATCGTTCAAGCGTGCAGATCCACCCCACGCGCGAGAGCTCCGACCTTGCCCTAGCCGGCATGGCGGTGGTGCTTGGTGGGCTTCTGCTGCAATCGGGGCCGGTGGTCGCCTGGGGTGGGGCATTGGTGCTGGGGCTTGCGGTTGCGCGCGCCGTGACACGCCTGGGGGTAAGTCGCGTGCGAGCGGCAGGCCTGGAGATGCTGTGGCGGGGGGAGGCGCGCAAGCTCTCAGTGGCGCGCGGAACGGAGCTGGTGCTACGGGCCGAGCTGCGCAATCGCCACAGCGCTCCGGTGCGCTTTCGCGGGCTGCGCGCTGTAGCGGCGCCCGAGCTCAGTGTGACGGTGAGCCCGGAGAGCGACGAGGTGCCGGCCAACACGCGGCTGTGCGTGACGCTGCTAGTGCGCGGGCTGCGCGTCGGACGTCATGGCATTCATGGCTTGTCGCTCGAGGTCGAGTCGGGGCCAAGCTTGTTCGAGGTGCCGCTCACCTTCGCCAATCCGTTCGGCATCGAGGTCCTGCCGGCTTCGTATTCGGTGGTGGTGCGCGGCGCTCGCGGTGGGCGCAGCCGCCAACAGGCCAACGAGGGTCGCCCCGGCAGGCTGCGCGGTGAGGGCGGCGAGCTGCGCGAGCTGCGCGAGCACCACAACGGCGACCCATTCCGGCGCATCGCCTGGAAGGCTTCGGCTCGGCGCGGGGTGCTGCTGGTGCGAGAGTACGAGAAAGACGAGCGCGACGTAGTCTGGCTGGTGCTGGACGCGGCCGTCGATCATTGGGCCGGACCGCCCGGCGAAGCTGCGATGGACCGCGCCATCGACGAGGTGGCGTCGGTGGCCATTCGGCATGGGCGCGCGGGTGATCGGGTGGGTTTGGCCATCATTGGCACGCGCACGCTGTGCTTCGAAAAGCCCGAGCGCGGTGTGGCGCACACGGCGCGCTTGATCGAGAAGCTGGTGCAAGTCACCGGCTGCATGGACGCGGATCGCAGCGGGCTCGACGAGGCCGAGCTGTCGCTGCGAGTGATGGAGCACATGCGGCCGCTCGATCCGGCGCTGTCGGCGCACGTGCACGCTTCGGAAATCGATCGCATCGCTCGCCGCGCCGAAAAGCTACGCCAACGCGCGCCCTTTCCGGATGTCGTGACGCAGGCCGCCACGCCGCGCGAGCGCACCTTGCGCCGCTACTTGGCCTCTTTCGGTGTGAGCTCACCTGGCCGCGTCGACCCCGAACGTGTGCGCGTCGACGTCGAAATCATCCGCTTGATGGAGCGCTTGCGCCACCAACGCGTGCGACCCACCCTGATTTACATGTGGTCGGACGCGCCCGACGAAACGAGGCGCCCGGCGCTCTCGCGCTCGCTGGCCGAGCGCAAGCGCCGCGGGCAAACCTGGAAATGGGTGCTGCTTCGCGCCTCGCTCGGCAACACCGCAGACGAGTCGGCCAAGGCGCAGGCCGTGCGCGACGCCTTCGGCATCCGCCAAAAGCTCGCCAACGAGCGCGGCGAACGCTCGCTGCATCGCCTGGGCATCCGGCTGGAGCGCCTGCCACCCGGCCTGCGCGGCTAAGGATTGGGCGAGCGGGGCGCCAGTGACTTGGGCGCGGCCTTTTGCGGCAGCGCGGCGACCACCTGAAAATCGCGGTCGACCACCACCCGCCCCGCAGCCGTGAGCTTGGCGTGCCACGAGCCGAGCGGGTCGCTCGGTCGAAACGCGATCGGTACGTCGAGCACGCTCTGCCCCGCGTTGGCGGTGGCGTGCCCCACCATGGCTGCGCGCGGGCCGCCCTTGTCAGTCGCCGGCAACGACAGCTCCCACGACACCGAGAGGTCGCTTGCGAGCGGCCCACGAAACGTCAGCCGAAAGCCATGTTGCTGTCGCCCAGGGTCGAGCTCCTTGGCAATCTGTTTCAGTTCTTGGACCTGGCCGCCGAAGAAGACGCCAAACTCGGCTTGCTGCACCGGGCCTGGCTCGCTGCGCTGGCAAGCCGAAGCCAAAAGCAGCACCGCAACCAGGCGCTTCACGTCCGGAGCTCCGCGGCCATGCGCATGAACTCAGCCACGCCCAGCGTCTCGCCGCGCGCGGAAAGATCGATACCGGCACGCTCGGCCGCCGCTGCCAGGTCGATTCCGCGCTCGCCAAACAGCGCCGCCCACACGTTTTTCAACTTCTTTCGGCGCTGCCCGAAGGCGCTGCGCACGACGGCTCGAAACTCGTCTGTTTCGGGCCCAGCGCCGAGCGGCTCGAGCTTCACGACCGCAGAATCGACGTTGGGTTGCGGATAGAACGCACCGCGCTTGACCACGAAAACGCGCGTGACCTTGAAGGCCCGCTGCACGAACACGCTGAGCGCGCCGTAAGCCTCACCGTTGGGGGGCGCCACCAAGCGCTCGGCGACCTCCAGCTGCACCATGAACACGGCGCGGTCGATGCTTGGCGCGCTGTGCACAGCTTTCTCCAACAATGGCCCCGTGATTTGATAGGGCAGGTTGCCGGCCACCACGTGCGGCTTCGGGCGACCGGCAAAGGCTGACGCAAAGTCCACGCTCTTGGCGTCCTCTTCCAAGATCTGCAGTCGGCCGGCCTCGACTTCGGTCGCCAGCTCTTGGCCTAGCGCGGGCACCAAATCGCGATCGCGCTCGACCGCCAGCACCCACGACACGCCGCTCGCCAAGAGCGGTCGCGTGAGCGCACCGAGCCCCGCCCCGAGCTCGACGACGCTGCCGCCGCTCGCTCCGCACGCTTCCGCAATACGCGCCGTGAAGCGCTCGTCGGCTAGGAAATTCTGCCCAAAGCTATACTTGGGCTTCAAGCCGTAACGCTCGAGCAAAGCCTTCGGACTATTCGCGCCTTGCATCGGGAAAGGGAATTAAACAGGCAGACGGGGAAGTTGGGAGATTTTTGATCGGCCGACCGACAGCCATGGCCCTACAAACGGGGAACACGAGCGCAATCGCGCACAGCCTGTCGAACACACCCCTCCCCCGCCTCCCCGTGAAAAATCTCGAGCCGGGGAGGTGCCACAAGGGTCCGTCAGTGCTTTGCGCCGTCTTCGGCGTGCGGAGCGGCTTCGGCGTCGCTGTCGGCTTCGGCGGCCTTGGCGTAGTCCTCGTGCGCACCGAGCGACGTCGTGTTCCGAATGCGCGGCGGCGGCGGGTCGCCGTGGAGCTCGAGCTGAGCGGCTGCCCAAAGCTCACGCTCCACCAGGTCCGCGTACTCGGCGCTGTCCGGGTCGCCCTTGAAGGAGTCGAGCGCCTCGTCCACTTGCTTCAGCTCCAGCCGTACCCGCACCGGGTCGATGTCGTCCTTCGCGATGAAGCGATCAGTCAACAGCAGCGCCTTGTCGGCGGCGACTTCGACGAAGCCCGGGCCGACCGCCACGGATTGGCTCTTACCGGCCTGCACGTAGGTGACGATGCCGGTCGCGAGCGCGGCCAGCATCGGGCGGTGCATCGGCAAGACGCCGAACTCGCCTTGGACGCTCGGCGCCGTCAGCTCGTTCACGGCTTCCTTGAGCTTCAGCCCGTCGGGCGTGACGATTTCGAGCGCGATGGTATCGGCCATATCAGGCCGCCACCGACTTCAGCCGGGCGCCTTCCTGCTTGGCTTCCTCGATGCTGCCGACCATGTAAAAGGCCTGCTCGGGCAGGTCGTCGAGCGCGCCCGACAAGATCTCTTTGAAGCCCGCGACGGTGTCCTTGAGCGGCACGTACTTGCCCGAGCGACCCGTGAACTGCTGGGCCACGAAGAACGGCTGCGATAGAAAGCGCTCGATTTTTCGGGCGCGCGCCACGGTGGCGCGATCGTCTTCGCTGAGTTCGTCCATGCCCAAGATGGCGATGATGTCCTGCAAGTCCTTGTACTTCTGCAGCGTTTGCTGCACCTGACGCGCGACCGCGTAGTGCTCCTCGCCGACAACGTCGGGCGACAGCATGGTGCTGGTCGAGTCGAGCGGATCCACCGCCGGGTAGATGCCCTTCTCGGAGATCGAGCGCGAGAGCACCGTGGTGGCGTCCAAGTGCGCGAAGGTGGTGGCCGGCGCAGGATCGGTCAAATCGTCGGCGGGGACGTAAATGGCCTGCACGCTGGTGATGGAGCCCTTGTTGGTCGAGGTGATGCGCTCTTGCAAGTTGCCCATCTCGGTCGCCAACGTGGGCTGGTAACCGACGGCGCTCGGGATACGACCGAGCAGCGCGGACACCTCCGAACCGGCCTGCGTGAAGCGGAAAATGTTGTCGACGAACAGCAGCACGTCCTGGCCTTCTTCGTCCCGGAAGTACTCGGCGCAGGTCAGGGCCGACAGCGCGACGCGCGCGCGGGCTCCGGGCGGCTCGTTCATCTGGCCGAAAATAAGCGCGGTCTTGCTTAGCACCGGCTCGCCGGTCTCGAGCTTCGACTCCTTCATTTCGAGGAACAAGTCGTTGCCTTCGCGGGTGCGCTCACCGACGCCGGCGAAGCAGCTCACACCACCGTGCGCCTTGGCGACGTTGTTGATGAGCTCCTGAATGAAGACCGTCTTGCCGACGCCAGCGCCGCCGAACAGGCCGATTTTCCCGCCCTTGCGGTACGGAGCAAGTAAATCGATGACCTTGATGCCGGTCTCGAAAACTTCGACCGTGGTGTTTTGATCGACGAAGAGCGGGGCGGCGCGGTGGATAGGCAGCTTCTTTTTGGCGTTTACCGGGCCCG
Source organism: Myxococcales bacterium (assembly GCA_043752365.1). Taxonomy (GTDB): domain Bacteria; phylum Myxococcota_A; class Polyangia; order Polyangiales; family Polyangiaceae; genus PMG-095. The sequence goes on from JAYUYU010000509.1 coordinate 19,628, forward strand.
CTTCGTCCACCGGCTTACCGATGACGTTCAGGATGCGGCCGAGCACTTCCGGTCCGACCGGCATCATGATCGGGGCGCCGGTGTCGGTGACCTCGACTCCGCGGACCAGGCCCTCGGTCGCGTCCATCGCGATGGCGCGCACGACCGACTCACCCAAGTGCTGCGAAACCTCGAGCACTAGGTTCTCCTTCTCGCTGGAGATGCTGGCGTTCGAGACCGTCAGGGCGTTCAGAATCTTCGGCAGCTTGCCCGGCGGGAATTCGACGTCCACCACCGGTCCGATTACCTGAAGGATCTTGCCTTTGCCGCTCGCGGTGCTGCTGATGGTGGTCATTTCGCGTGTAATTCCTTGGAAGCTCGGAGGCTGGCCGGGGGCTAGCCGTCGCGAGAAAGCCGCGCCCTGAACGGACGCGCGGGCCGCGTCTACCACGCAGACAAAAGCCGGGCTAGGGGTTCCATGCGTGCGCGGTCGCAAGTCTGCATCCGTTCGGGCTGGAAGCGCCGTGGCGGCTCCAAATGGCTGGCGGCCAGTCGGCCTGTGCGCAACGACGGCTCGCCGTGGGATGGCGGCCGGCCCTGCGACTCCAGCGGCAACCCGTCCCGAGGCTCCTGGTAGCGCCCGCGACGGCCGCTAGGGCGCGGCCTGCAACACCGCCATAACTTCGCCACAATTTCACTCGAGTATTGCCTCACCAGCTGCGCGGGGGCGCCGCTTCAGCGGCCTAGGTTGCCTGGGCTGGCGGCGTCGGAGCGCTCACTTTCGGGCTCTCGCGAGCGCTGCGCAGCTGAAGGCAAGCATGAGCTACGAATCTCCGACACTCGACGGCGGGGGTCTCGACCTCGGAATTCCCGCTGCGGCCAGCAGCCCGCTGGTACCCGCAGAGCCACTGGCTCGTGACTTCTCACGGTTGGCAACCGGCCTCGCTTTGGCGTCCGTTTACGGCCTAGCGCTGGGCGCCAGAGGCGGAGGTGTCGAGCTGCTGCGGCACGCGCTCGGGGCGCCAGTGGGTGTAGCGGTCGTGGCAGCGGTCGCGGCCCCCTCGTTGTTCGTGCGGCTGGCGTTGATGAATGCCCCTTTGCGACCGGCGCAAATGCTGGCTGCCACGGCGCAAGGCACGTACGCGACCGGTCTGGTGCTAGCCGGCCTGGCGCCCGCGGCGGCCATGCTGGTCGTCAGCATCGAGTCGGTCGAGGCGGCGGCTTGGACGTCCGGCCTCGGGCTGTGGCTGGCAGGAGGCATCGGCCTGTCCAACCTGATTGCGGCCCTCCATGCAGACTTGGCCGGCGCAGACCTCAAACTGCGCTCGCGCGCGTTCATGTCCGTTGCGATCTTCGCGCTCTTGGCTTGCGCGCTTTCGGCGCGCGCGTGGGGTACCTGGCTTCCGCTGTTGCGAGGTGCCTCGTGAGCGCGAAAATCCTCAGCACCCTGGACCAGTTGCTGCGCTCGCCCGAAGCCGTCGCCGAACACATCCGTCGCCGCGAAGACTTGCGACCGCTGGTCGTCGCCGCGCTGCTTGCACTGCTGGTCGGAGCCGGTACGTTCGGCGCAGTTTTGGCGACGGCGCGCGGCGGAGCGCAGCTAGGCTATTCAGCCATCAAGCTGCCGCTGGCCATACTGCTCACGCTGTGCCTGTGCGTGCCGGCGTTCGCGGCAATCGCGCGCGGGCTAGGTCGCAGCCTCGATTTGAGCGGCATGGTTGGCCTGTCGCTGTCGGCGGCCGCGCGCGCAGCGCTGGTGCTGTTGGCGTTCGCGCCGGCCGTGTGGTTCGCGCTCGACCGCGGCATCGGCTATCACGCCAGCGTGCTTTTGTCGGTGGTTTGCTACGGTTTGGCGGGCCTTTCAGCGCTACGGGTGATGGCTTCTGGGCTGGGGCGCGACGCGCGCGGCGGGTGCATCTTGCTGTGCTGCGCGGCCGTGCTGCTGCCAACGGGCGCACAGTCGGCGTGGATGCTGCGACCGTTCATCGGTCGACCTTCGCAAGCTCACGTCCCCTTCCTACGTCACAAGGAGAGTAGCTTCGCCGATGCCGTCTACCGCAGCGCCTTCTCGTCGGTTGGTATGTACCGAGGCGCACCCGTGCGCGCTTTCGAAGAGGAGACTGGCGAATGACCCTGGGCGACCTATTGGTGCTGTACGGGGCCGCAGGCCTGGCAAGCGCCGGTGTGGTGTACCGCGCCACCCCCGAACGCGGTCGCGCCGCCCTGCTCGGCGCGCTGCTCGCAGTACCACTCTGGCCGCTGTGGCTACCGGTGGCCCTCACGGCCAAACGCCGGCCGCCTGCGCGGCCCACGGCCGGCGACTCCACGCGCGCGGCAATTTGGGAAGCGCACGAGGCCGTGCTCGGCAGCCCGCTGGAGCCCCTGTTACCTCGCGCGGCGGCGCTGCGCATGCGGCAGGTGGTCGAGCGGGCCAGCGAACGTCACCGCGAGCTCGTCGAGCTGCTGCAGCAGCGCTCGTTCAGCGCGCTGGCAGCGGAGAATCGCATCGAGCAGCTCACGCGCGAGGGGGCGTCGGCGCGCGGCTTGGCCCCGGCGCGTTTGCACCTCGAAAACGTGCGACGCCTGGAAAACCTGCGGCGACGCGACGAACAGACGCTCTCCGAGCTGGGTGAGCTTGCCACCACCTTGCGCACGCAACTGGTGCTGGCGCGCTACGCGGGTGCCACGCCCCACGACGCCGGTGATATCGTCAGCGAAGTTTGGGCGTGCGTCGAAGTACTGGGCACAACGCTCGAGCCTCTAGAAACCGCAACGTCAGCTTCCGTTCATGCCAGCGACCAAGCACATCCTGTTAGTGGATGACGAAAAGCGCATCCGCGAGGTGGTCGAGTACGCCCTCGCCAAGAGCGGCTACCGGGTCACGGCGCTCGCCGAAGGCGAACCGGTGTTGGGGCTCTTGGCGTCGGACCCGCCGGATCTGATCGTGCTCGACATCACCCTGCCCGGCATCGATGGTCTGGAGCTATGCCGGCGCATCCGCGCGCAGAGCACCACCCCGGTGCTGTTCTTGTCGGCGCGCTCAGACGAGGTCGACCGCATCGTGGGCTTGGAGCTGGGCGGCGACGACTACTTGGTCAAGCCGTTCTCACCGCGTGAGCTGGTGGCGCGCGTCCGCGCCGTGCTGCGGCGCTTCGAGGCCGCCGAAGAGCGAAGTCGAGGCAAGCCTGCCACGCGAGTGCTGCACTCGGGCAAGCTCGAAATCGACCCGGAGCGCTTCGAAGTTCGCTTCTCGGGTCAGCGCATCAGCTTGACGGCCACCGAGTTCGCCGTGCTGAGCGCGCTCTACGAGCGCCCCGGCATCGTGCTCAGTCGAGCTCAGCTGCTGGAGCGCGCCTACGCCACCGACCTGCACGTGACCGAACGCACGCTGGACAGTCACGTACGGCGCATTCGCGCAAAATTCCGGGCAGTCGGCGCCGATCCGATCGCGACCGTTCACGGCGTCGGCTACAAGGCAAGCGACGCGCAAGCCCCATGATTCCGGCCGCTTCGCCCGCCGAGTCACGCTTGCAGCAGCGCCTGCTGCGCTTCTTCGGTCGCATTCGCGTGCGCCTGTTGGCCGTGAATCTGGTGGTCGTGTTGGTGCCGCTGATCGGGCTCGAGTTCGCGCGCGTCTACGAACGCCAGCTGCTCGACGGGCTGGAGCGCGACATGCTCAACCAAGCCACGCTAGTGCGCGTCATGCTCGAGAGCGATCTCGAGCGCGACGAGGAGCTGGCCGGTCCCCTCACAGAACGGCTGCTGGAGCGAGCAGCTCGCCGCACCCGCACCCGCGTGCGCGTGGTGCTGCCCGGCGCTGGCGTCGTGGCGGACTCTCACCGCAACGGGCCGCCCGAGGGCCCGGAGCTGGCAGCGCCGTTGCTGGCGCGCGGCCGGCAGCTCGGTGACAGCTTGGACATTTCCGGCCCGATCGGTGTCGAAGCGCCAATCCCCGAGCGCCACGAGATCAAGACGGCGCTCGCCGGCTCACGCGCGACGGCAACGCGCTTCGCGTCGGACCCTGCGGCGGTGTATCTGTTCTTGGCCGAGCCCGTGCGGCACGCAGGCAAGGTCAAGGGCGCCGTGTACGTGACGCGCTCGACCAATCCGGTCTTGCTCGAAATGCACCGCGTGCGCCGCGGGCTGATCGGCGTCTTGGCCGTCACGCTAGGCCTGACAGCCATCGTCACGCTGGCGCTTTCGTTGTCCATTTCGCGGCCGCTGGAGCGGCTTTCGCGGGCGGCGCGCCGCATCACGCGCGGCGAGCCGGGCGTGCGTGTGCCGCTCGGCGGCGGCGGCGAGATTGCCGAGTTGGCAAGCGAGTTCGACCAAATGACGCGGCGCTTGGAGGCACGCCAGCGCTACATTTCCGAGTTCGCGGCGGACGTCGCCCACGAGCTCAAGTCGCCGCTGACCTCGATTCGCGGCGCGGCCGAGCTGTTGGCGGACGGCGCCGACGACGATTTGGAGGCGCGTCGGCGCTTTTTGAACAACATCCGGCTCGACGCGACGCGCTTGGATCGGTTGGTTTCGCGGCTGCTGGAGCTGAGCCGCATCGACGCCTCCGAGCAGCTGCCGCAAGTCTTCGACTTGAAGGCGCTGATCGAACGCGCGGTCGCTCGCTCGGAGGGTCCCGAGACGCCCATCACGCTCAGCTACGAAGCGAGGCTGCCTTCGATCTTGGCGCGCGAGTCCGACCTGGAGACCGCCCTCTTGAACCTGCTCGACAACGCCCAGCGATTTTCGCCCGAAGGTAAGGCCGTGCGCCTGCAGGTCAGCGGCCCGGACCACGAGGACATGCTGACCATCCGCGTGACCGACCAAGGGCCGGGCATTTTGGCCGAGCACGCGCCGCGCGTCTTCGATCGCTTCTTCACGACCGACGCGGAGCGCGACGGAACCGGCCTCGGCTTGGCGATCGTGAAAAGTGTGGCCGACGCCCACAGCGGGCAGATTTCGTTTCGCAGCCAACCGGGCCACACCTGCTTCGAACTGCGGCTACCCAGCGGCTTTCGGCGCGGACGCACTGTGCAACCGGTTCCCGAAATGCTAGGCTACCGACCGTTGCCTTGATCAAGCGCACCTCGCACCTGCTGTTACACGTTTCGCGGGGCCCCTTGCCTGCCCGAGCCAACTGCTGGGTGTTCGCGGTCGCGGCCCTGTTCACGGCCTGCAGCGCGGGCGGCGGGGACCAGAACAACAAGTCGACGCCCGCCGCCGGCAACAGCGGTAATTCGGCCGGTAGCGCGGCTGCGGCGGGAGGCGCGGGCGGTGGCGTAAACACGGCCGGCGCGGGTGCAGGCGGCAGCGCGGGTACGACGAGCGGCGGCGCAAACACGGCCGGCGGAGCTTTTGGAACGAGCGGTGCTGGAACGACGGGCGGCGCGGGCGGTGCGAAGGGCCAGAGCTCCTGCGCCTCGGCCGACATCTTGTGCCTGACGTTCGACGACCTTTCGGCGGGCAGCATGCCGCAGGCGGCGCCCTTCAAAAAGTACGACTGTGGCGGGCAAGCCAGCTCGACCGATCTGTTGGTCGAAGACGGCAAGGGCGTGAACGGTTCCAAAGGCTTCACCTCGAAGAAGTCGCTCAACGGCGGCTGCAACCTGCTCGCGGACTTGGGTGTCCACGAGGAGCTGTGGGTCACGGCCGACGTCCAGTTCAGTGCCGGCGTTCCGGTCGGGACGGTTCACGAGCTAACGCCGTTCGAAGTGACGCAAGGCGCGAGCGACGACCCCGGGATTCGCCCCGGGATCCGCGCTGACAGTTCCTGCAACAGCTGGCCAGGCGCCGAGCTGAACATCACCGGCGGTATGGAACGCACCGGCTGCACGGCTTTCAAGTTCATGACCGAGCAGTGGTATTGCCTCGAGGTCCAGGTGAAAAACCAAGCGGCCTCGGTCGAGGGGCACCTCTACATCGACGGCGTCGAGCCGACCTATCACATCCATCAAGACGCGGTGACGAGCGTCGTCAACCCGGGCTGGACCGGCGCCCGCATGCTCCGCCTTGGCGCACGTTCCTACTCGTCAAGCGTGGACAGCCCGCTCTACATCGATAACCTCTCGGTTTCGACCACGCGCGTCGGCTGCACGAAACCTTGAGCCTCCCCAAGTAGGACATTCCTCCGACCCGGAACGGGCCTGGGACCCAGCCGACCGCTTTCCGACACAAAAAAACCGCTGAGGGCAGCCACAGAGTCGGTTAGGCTCGCTAGCGCGGAACGCGTGGGAGAACGATGTCGGGACCTGCAGCAAAAAGCCTAGGGGCTGGTGCACCCGCCCCGGGCGACATCATCGCGCAGAAGTACCGCGTCGAAAGTCTGGTCGGCCGTGGCGGTATGGGCGTGGTCGTGTCGGCGCGCCACGTACAGCTTGGTCAGGTGGTCGCCATCAAGCTGTTGACCCTGCCGCCCGATGAAGAACGACGCGACGAAGCCATCGCGCGTTTCTTGCACGAGGCGCAGGCGGCCGCGCGGTTGCGCAGCGATCACGTCGTGCGCATTTACGACGTGGGGCAGCTCGACAACGGCTTGCCGTTCATGGTGATGGAGTTGCTCAGCGGCTCCGACCTGGACTGCGTGCTCGACGAACGCGGTGCGCTACCCGAGGCCGAGGCGGTCGACTACGTGCTGCAGGCCTGCGCGGGCGTCGCCGAAGCCCACCAAATGGGCATCGTGCATCGCGATCTCAAGCCGTCGAACTTGTTCGTCACGCGGCGCAGCGATGGCTTACCCCTGCTCAAGGTGCTCGATTTCGGCATCTCCAAGCAGCTGACCGATCCGAGCTCGGGCGAGGCGGTACCGACTTTCACCAACACGCGCAGCTTGATGGGCTCGCCCAACTACATGTCGCCCGAGCAGATTCGCGACGCCCGCCGCGTCGATGCGCGCGCGGACATTTGGGCGCTCGGCATCATTTTGCAAGAGCTGATCACGGACGCACCGGTGTTCCGCGGCGAATCGTTCCCGGGAGTCTGCGCGGCGATCGTGGCCGATCCGGCCATGCCAGTGCGCACCATGCGGCCCGACGTGAGCGAAAAGCTCGAAGCCATCATCAACCGCTGCCTCGAGAAGGACGTGACGCGGCGCTATCAAAGCATCGCCGAGCTTGCCAGCGACCTGTCGCCGCTCGGCTCGCGCGCAATGGCGTCTGGCAGCGGTCCCCAGGCACTCATCTACAGCTCGCACCCGCGCTTGGTCGCCGCCGGCAAGGCTCCCACCGGCAGCAGCACCCCGGCCCTCGACTTCGATGGGCCTACCGTCGCCATGCCGACCGGACCTGGCGCGGACACGCCATCCGCTCCCACCGGCACGCTCGAGTCAGCGCGTCTCAACCCGCTGGGCAGCAGCACCCACGCGGCCGTGTCGTCTCCCGATTCACGCAGCGTCAGGCTCCCACCGCCAGCAACCTCGACCCCGACTCGCTCCCTCAAGCGTTGGCTGTTGCCGGTCGGGCTCGCCGTGCTGCTGTTGGGCGGCACTTGGTGGCTGCAAACGCGCTCGCCGCTGCCGGGCAGCATCGCCAGCGGCGACGCCCAGGCCCCAAGCGCGCCGGCCACCGCGGTTGGGGCGGCTTTCACACTGGACATCGACTCGGAGCCAACAGGGGCCAGCGTCAGCGAGGGCAGCACCCGCCTCGGCATGACACCCTTCTCATTGACGCTCAGCGTGCCCGACGGCGGAACCCCACGCGCGTTCGTGGTCGAGAAAGACGGCTACGAACCCTACGTGGTGCGTCAGGGTTCGGCACGCGGGGCGGTGCGGGTCGTTGCGGCCTTGTCACCGCGCGCGACCGATGCTTTGCCCGCCGGCAGCGTTGCCGCCCCCACTCCCTCGGCAACGCCAGTACAGACCCACAAAACCCGCGTGCCCGGCCCCAAACGACCTCCGGCTCCCGTGTCCCAGCCCCCTCGCGACATCCGCCTCGAGCGCTGAGCCATGTCTCGCCGTGTCTCGAGCCTCCTCGCGTTCAGCTGTGCGCTTGCACTGACCGCTTCCGCCCACGCCGACGACCTGGCCGACGAAGCGGATTTGAAGTTTCGCTTGGGTGCGGAAGCGTATCAACGCGCTGACTACAAGGGCGCGCTCGAGAAGTTCCTGGAATCGAACCGGCTCGTCCCCAACCGCAATGTGACCTACAACGTAGCTCGCTGCTACGAAGAGCTGAAGCAGTTTCCAGAGGCGTACCGCTACTTCACGCTTGCGCTACGCGACGAGACGAATGCGGACCCGCGCACTCGCATCGAGCACGCACTCGCCAGCATCCGCCAAAACGTCGCGGTGCTCGAGATCGAGACGGAGCCCCCCGGAGGAACGGTGTTCTTGGAGCGCCGTGACCTTGGTCCGCGCGGCAACGCTCCCACCTCGCTGGGCCTCAGACCCGGCGCTTACGTCGTACTGGCAGAGCTGCCGGGTCATTATCCAGCACGCCTGGAGGTACCCGCCCTGGCTGCCGGTCAAAGCCGCCGCGTTACGCTGAAGCTCGCCGCTATCCTGGGCCAAGTGTCGATAAGTGGAGCAGCGCGCGGCGCCAGCGTGCGCGTCGATGACGCAGCGCAGCCTGCCAAGTGTTTGGCGCCCTGCACGTTGGAGCTGTCCGAGGGTCGCCATCGTTTGCTGTTCGAGCGCCCTGGCTACCACCCCGTAGAGTTGGAGGTGGACGTGCAAGCCAAGCAGCAAACCAGCGTGCGCCCCGAGCTCACGCCGGTCACGGGCTCGCTGGTTGTCAGCACCGACGAGCCGGGCGCGCTGGTGGAAATCGACGGCCGGCCCCGCGGGTTCACGCCGCTCGTCCTCAGCGCGGCGGTCGGCCCCCACGCGCTGAGGCTGTCCCTGCCCGGCTTCAAGCCCGTCCAGCGCGAGGTCACGGTCGAAGACGGCCGAGAACGGCGCGTGGAGGTGACCCTGACGCAAAGCGAGGCCGTGACGGCGGCGTCGCGCTCCACCGAAGGCGTCGATGAAGCGCCGAGCTCCGTCAGCATCATCCCCGAGCGTGAGCTCGAGGCGATGCGCTATCCGACCATCGTCGAAGCGCTGCGCGGCTTGCCCGGCGTCTACGCCTGGAACGATCGCTCGTACCAGGCCATTGGCTTTCGCGGCTTGGGGCGCTTGGGGAGCTACGGCAACCGCGTGTTGGTGCTGGTCGACGGTCACCCGCTGAACGACAACTGGCTGGGCTCGTCGTACGTGGGCTACGACGCGCGCGTCGGCTTGGAGGACGTCGAGCGTATCGAGGTCGTGCGCGGCCCGGGCTCCGTGCTCTATGGCACCAACGCCTTCTCGGGCGTTATCAACCTGGTCACGAAAAAGCCGAGCA
>JAYUYU010000510.1:0-12902 GCA_043752365.1 Myxococcales bacterium
GGGGCGCCCCGCACGGCCGACTCCGTGGGCGCGCTACTCAGGCTATTGGCACGCTTGCCTGGCGCAATCAGCTATGTGCGTGAAGGGTTTTCCTCCCCAGACCTGAAGGTGCTGTCGATAGACGGCCGCTTCCCCAAGGACAGCGGCTACCCGTTGGTCCACCTTGGCTAGTCTTCGGCGCCCTTCAGAAGTCATGGCGTTGGCCGTTCGTGGTGCTGAAAGCTCACCACGATGACCATCCCGAGCCCCTCGTCCCCGCCCCCGCGCTCTTTGCCCGTAAGCCAGGTTTCTCGCGCGGCGGGTTGCGGGCAATGCCGAGAGCGAAGTGACCTCGGCTTCGACTTCTCGTATGCTTATCAACCGATCGTTGACCTGTCGAAGCGGTCGATTGTCGCGCATGAAGCGCTGATACGCGGACCCAAAGGGCAATCGGCGTATTCGGTGCTCTCACAAGTTACCGATACCAATCGATACGTCTTCGACCAGTCCTGTCGTGCCGAGGCCATCCGAGGCGCCGCGGCGTTGGAATGAACGTTGCCTTGTCGATCAATTTCTTGCCGAACGCCGTGTACCGACCCGAAGCCTGCATCCAAAGCACTTTCGAAGCGGCGCGCACGCACCGCTTTCCGGTCGAGCAAATCATTTTTGAAGTGACCGAAGGCGAAGAGGTTGCGGACCGACCTCACCTGGTCAACATTTTCAACGAATACAGGCGCTTCGGCTTTCGCACGGCGATCGACGACTTTGGTGCGGGCTATGCCGGGCTGAGTTTGCTCGCCGAATATCAACCCCACATCGTAAAGATCGATATGGAGCTAGTGCGCGGCGTCAATGCCAGCAAGCCGAAGCAAGCCATCGTTGCGGGTATCGTCTCCATGTGTCACGCGCTGGGGGTAAGCCCCCTTGCGGAGGGCATCGAAACCCCAGCAGAACGCGACTTCTTGCGCGGCGCGGGTATCGACCTGATGCAGGGTTACCTCTTCTGCAAACCGGCGTTCCAGGCCCTGGGCAGCGTCGACCCGCTGGCATGGGGCTAACCAGCCTCAGACGCTCCAGCCGGCTGCGAGCTAAGGCGGGACGACGAGCGCGTCGAAACCGCTCAGATTCCGGAAAGCTGTGACCGAGCGCGCGGCGTAGCCCCCGTCCTCGGCCGAGCTGGCGGCGACGCCGAGATAGGCAGTGGGTCCGAGGTCGTTGTCGAACGAGGGGCGCGAAGGGGCAATCCAGGTCTGGCCGTCTTCGCTAGCAAAGGCGAAAACGCGCTCGCCCTCTCGGCGCAGGCGCACCCAAATGTTCGGCAGCTGCCGTGCGTAGATCGCATCCTTTTGGTTCAGGTAGCCGTATTCGAAGCCAGAAACACCCAGGTATCCCCCCTGCTCGCTTCGGAAGTCGAATTGGAAGGCGTCCGGAAAATCGTCGCTCGGCTGCGCCGCCCAGATCGCGATGTAGCGCGCCGACGGCTGGAGCGCTTCACGCATCATCAGCCCGGCTTTCACCGGGTGCGGTGGTTGATCCTGCGCGAGGCCGAAGTTATCCATGAAGCTTATCTGCACGGCCACGTCAAAGTCGCCCTCGACCTGCAAGTAGACGAAGCGTCCTTGATCTTCTCCGCAGTTGTGGCCGAATTGGCTGCCATAGGCGGTGACGTCGTAGCTATGCAGCTCCTCGACGGTCGACGTCTCCCCAGGCACGTCAGGCGTCCCTCCGTCGCAGGTACCGCGGAGATCCAGACTCGTGAGAGTCTGAATCTCGCTGCCAGACCTGCCGCCTCCCGATTGGCCGCCGCCGCCGGTCCCCGGGTTGCTGCCGAAGTAGATGTCCTTGCCGCAGCCCGCAAGGAGCGCGGCGAGCAAGCCGATGGCGACGCTGCTTGGGACTTTCACAATGCTTGCTCACGCAGAGTGCCACAAGCGTGCCCCCAGTTGCCAGGATCCGCAGCACCAGGCTACCAAGGCGCCTCACACGAGGCCGGTCAGGGGTCCCGTCGTGAACTTGGGCTCGCCAAACTGGGCGGACTCTATCCCGAACGCGTTCTGGATCGAGACCAGTAGGTCATTGTGCGAGGCGTTGTCGAAGGTCAGGTGGCGACCCATGCGGAAGGTCTTGCCGCCCCCGAACAGCATGCGCGGTACCCGGTGCCGACCGTGGTTCGTGGGCACGCTTATCTCGCTGCCAAACAGCACGACGGTGGAGTCGAGCAAGGTGTGATCTCCCTCGGGCGTCGCTGCCAGTTGCCCGAGCAAATAGGCGAGCTGCTGCATGTACCAGGTCAAGATCGCCGAGTGCCCCTCCACGCTGCCCTGGTGTTGGTAATAGTGATGGTTCTGAGGCAGTCCTAACCACGGAAAGTAGGCGCGTGATGCAGCGTCAGTCCACGTCAGGGTCGCCGAGCGAGTCAAGTCACAAGCGAAAGACAGCACGAGCATGTCCATCATCTGCTTGCCAATCACCGGGATGCGCGCGCTGAGGCTTTGGTCGAGCCCGCCATTGCCCAGCTCGCCCACCGGCGCTCCGGTATCGTAGCCACCCACGCCGTCGGCCGCAGTGAGCGCAGGCTCGGGCGCGTGACAAGTGGCGCTGGCTGCTGCGCCGTTGAGGTCGAGCCGGCTCTTGAGCTCATGCAAGCGTGACAAGTGCTCGTCCAGCCGCTGCTGGTCGATGGCGCCGACCAGTGGCCGAATCGCCGCAAATTCCTGGTTGGTCGCATTCAGAACCATGCGCGTCATGCGGGTCCGCCGCTCGGCCGCCGCAACCTCTGCGGGTGTGCCCGCGAAGTCCGAAAAGAGTCGCAAGAACGCCTGATAGGGGTCAGCCATCGGCGGCGCAGGTTGCCCGGGCGCGGAGTAACTGAGGATGTTGGTTGGCAGGGCGCCGTTGTCGTACGTGGGCCACAGCACTCCGAACTCCAAGGTCTTGAACTTGTTGCTCGCGCCGATGTGGTTGCCAATCACGTGGTCCAGCGAGGTGCTGTTGGGGAAGCTAGCGGGGCCACCGATGAAGAAATCGTAGGGCCCCTCCGGCAGCGATACACCCGTGAGCAGGCCGGTCATGCCCCTGGCGTGCGGGTGCCCAAAGCCTTCGGCCATGGTCTTCACTTCGATGCCGTCGAGAACGAGCATCTGATTCTTGAACGGGGCTAATGGCTCGAGAATGGCCGACAGCGTGAAGTCGGTCTCGCTGTTTCTCGCGGGCCAGAAGACGCTTTCGAAACAGCCGCCTGGAACGAAGAAGGTCAAAAATCGCTTCGGGGACGGCAGCGGCTGCGCGACCGCCCGCCGTAGATCCGAAGTGACCTCCAGCCACGGCAACGCTAGGGACGCGCCCAGGGCTCCACCGAGCAGCGCGCGACGTCGGACTTTGTTGCCTGCTTGCACTGCGTAACGACCTGGTCTCATCGTGAGCTCTCCGTTGGTTTGGCGGCCGCATTCGGAGCCGTTCGATACAAGAAGGCGTCGGTCTGAGTCATCGAGAGCACGAGCTCGCGCAAGCTGCGCCCCGAACCACGGAACTGGTCGACCAGCCACGCCGTGCCGCACGCGTCCTGCTCAGTTTCGGCTCGCCCATTGGCAAAACGGGACCAGTGCGTGACCAGGCAGGCCTCGACGTCTCGGCTTTGAGCGACCTTGCTCGCCAATTCGATGGGCCCAACGAAGGCTCCGGCCACGTCGGTTCCGACGATCTGTCCGCTGACGTCGACCGGCTGCCCACCTTCGAGGTCTCGCCAGCGCCCACTGGCGTCGAAATTCTCCAGCCCGAAGCCGATGGGATCCATCAACGTGTGACAGCCCGCGCACGCCGGGTCAGCGCGGTGCACCGCCAAGCGTTCCCGCTCGGTCGCGTTGGGGTCGTCCACCGTATCGCGCGTATCGACGATGTCGTCAGGCGGGTCGGGGGGCGTGCTGCAGAACAGTTTCTCGCGAATGAACCTACCCCGCAGGATCGGGTGCGTGCGATTCGCCGTCGCGTTCCAGGACAACATGCTGGCCTGCGTGATGAGACCGGCGTGCCGTGTCGGATCCAGGTCGAGCTTCACCAGCTCGTCGCCCACCGGACCGGTGACCCCGTAGTACGCCGCCAGCGTCTCGTTCATCATGTTGAAGGGGGCTGTCAGCAGGCTGGTCAAGTCCCCATTGCCTTGAAAGTAGTTGTACTCGGCGAAAGCTTCGGTCTGTCGGCGCAGCAGTGAACCGATTTGGGGCGTGTAGTCGGGGAACAGAGCCGTGTCCTTGCCTTGACCGTCGATGGCCAGCAAGCCCAGCCAGTAGTCGTGAAAATGGCGGACGACGCCTCGAGTGCGCGCGTGGTCGAACATGCGCCGAGCCTGGACCAGCACCTGCTCGCGCGTTCTCAGGGAGTCGCTGCGTGCGGCATCTAACAACGTGGCGTCCGGCATCGAGCCCCACAAGAAGTACGACAAGCGAGACGCGACGCCCCAGGAGTCGACGGCTTCGACGCCAGGCAGGTTTTCGACAGCCGCGCCAAACTCGACCCGATACATGAACTGCGGAGCGAGCAGCACCGTCTCGATGATCGCGCCGATGGCGCTCGAGAAGTCGAATTCCGCGCGCGCGGTTCGGTAGAGCGAGAGCAAGCGCGCGCTCTCGTCGGCAAGCAGCGGGCGCCGGTAGGCTCGCTCTCCGAAGCTGTTGATGAACGCCCCCGCGCAAGCCAGCTCGCGCCCGGTGTCCCCCGCCAGGGCAGCAGGATCGCAGCCCGTGAGACCGCTGACGTTGCCGAGAGCGCGGCTCGATAAGTCTTGAGCGGCTGCGACGTACGACTCTGCCAACAGGATCGGAACTCGCAAGACCGTGGTGTCGTTGTCGAAGCCCAGCGCCTGCTCCTCCGGCGGAAAGCGCTCCGCGGGGCGCGTGGTGTCGCCCAGCAGATCGGCCACGGTGTTGTTGTATTCGAAGCGCGTCAGACGCCGCAGCGGCGAGGGACCGGGGCTGAGCGTCGTGCAGCCGGGAACCGTGGCGATTGGCGGCTTCTCGGGCTGCTGCACGGGCGGGTTGGCTGGCGTGCTCGCAGCGCCGCCGTCTCCTTCCCGATTGCAGCCAGTCATGGCCACGAACCAGGCTAGCGACACGACCAAACTGCCGAAATGATGGCGCATGCAGGTACACTCCGTTGCCCGGTCACAAGACCTGGCGGGGTTGTCGAACCTAGTAGGCGCCAGCACGCGAAACGGGTCTAAGAAAATGCGCGGCCGCTAATGCTTAGCGGAAAGCCTCATAAATGTCGCGGGGCCAGCGGTCGCGAGCCGACGTGAAAACGATATGCCGTTCGTCATCCGAGACCCACGGGTCCTGGTCGTCCACTTCGCGACTGTTCAGCCCCAAAACGATGCTGGGTGGCTCGAAGGCAGCGCTCAATGTCGCCCGCGTCGCGCGCCAAATGTCCGCGCGGTCGTCCAGATTGGGAGACTCGCGAGTCGTGGCAAGGTAGAGCACCAGGCCACCGCGCGCGAACGTGGGATCACCTTCCTTGTGAACGGTGTTCAATTCAGTCAATGGGTCCACAACCTGCCAAAGGGCGTCAGGGCTCGACCGCTGCGCGAGCAGCAGGTGATTGCGGCCCGTGGAGTCGCAACGGGTGAGCACCAGCTGGTCGTGCTCAGCCAGGGGACCAGGGTCGATCTCGCAGGTCGCCGTATTGAGCTCGCTGACGTTCTGGGGACTAGACCAGGGCTCCCCGAGCGCGTTCCTGACCGCAACATACAGATCGGTGTCCCCCGTTCCGCCCGGGCGATCCGAGACGAACCAGATGCGGAGCCCGTTACCCGCGATCTCCGGCGAGTAGCTGACTCCAGCGGCGGACGCCAGCTCCGGCACCAAAGCTGGGGGGCCCCAACGTTCGCTCTTGCTTGCGCGCGTCGCGGCAAAGATTTGCTTCCGCTGCTCGATACGGGTGGACGAGAAATGGATTTCCAGCTCGCCTGCAGTCAGCGTCGGCTCCGACTCGTCGGCGTTGGCATCTGACAGCTCTTCAACCATTCGCGGTGCGCTGAAGGGCCCGAGCGGCTGCCCTACATCGCCTGCTTCGCCAGCCGCCCCACCCTGGGCATCCGTGGCGGCGCCCCCGGCCGTGGTCGGCGCCGGCCGCTCTCGACCCACAATGCGTACGTCTTGCGTACACTGGAGCCCCAGGCTGGCCAGGGCACACAGCGAAATCGCGCAAACTGCGCCGAAGCGCCTCGATTTCATGCGGTGGAAGGATACACCACGCACCACCGGGCACCCGCGGAACATTCGTAGACCCACTGACCACCACCGAAGCTACCAGTCCGGGAAAGACGCTACCCTGACGGCAAACGACGCACGCAAGACACGCCCGATGACCCACTTGAGCCTAGTGCGCAAGCTCGAGCCCACCCCGCTGGCGCCATCCGGCGGCAATCGGCCGCTGGAAGTGCTCGCTCAGCGGGCCATCGCAGGCGAAAGCGAGGCTGCGTCCCAGCTGCTACGCGGTGTGCTACCAGCGGTGAGGAGCGCTTGCCGCGCTCTGCTCGGTCCGAGCCACTCTGAGCTAGACGACGCTGTGCAGAACGCGCTGATCGCGTTTCACCGGGCTCTGCCGAGCTATCGCTTCGACTGCTCGGTGCTGCACTACGCAATCCGCATCACGTTCCGCACGATTCACGGCTTCAGGCGCCGGCTACGCCTGTTTGCCGATCGCTTTCGCTTGGCAGCAGACGATAGCGAGCTGAACGACGTGCGCGCGCCGCTGTCGGCGGACGCCGCGGTGCTGGCAGAGCGCAGCGAGGCGCTGCGACGCCTCATGATCAAGCTGCCGCCCGTGCAGGCCGAAGCCCTGTTGTTGCACGTGGCGCTCGAGTATCCCATGGCCGAGGTAGCGGCCATTAGCGGGGTGCCCGTGAACACCGTCAAGACCAGGCTCAGGCTGGCAAAAGATTCCTTGCGTCGCCGCATCGAGCGCGACCCCACCCTACGCACCATCTTTGGAGGCAACCCGTGATGAAGCCGCCTGCGTCTTCGCCCTACGTCGGAGGGGGCGAGCACCTCGACGCTCTCATGGAGCGCGCCCTGGCCAGCAGCGCGTCAGATTCTGATCTCCGCGAGCTCCAGGCGCATACGAAAAACTGCCCGGCTTGCGCCGCGTTGCTCGAGCTGGGGCCACGGCTCGCTGCCGGGCTGGTGGAGTCGAAGCCCGACCAAGCGCGCGACGAGCGAGCCGTAGCGCGGGCGCTCGCCGGGCGGGCGCGCCCAACCAGAACTCGTCGAGCCAAGGTCGTAGTTGGTCTGTCTGCGGCGGCAGTGTTGTTCGGCTCGCTCGCCGCGGCACGGTACCTCGGCGTGCTGCTGCCCCGTGGCTCGAATAGCGCGGTGGAGGCCGCGCCGAAGCAGCCGCCGGCCGCACCGAACGCCAGCGAAGCGCGCGTCGAAGCCCTGCCCGCTCCCGCGACAGCGCAGAGCGCTGAAGTAACCGCTGCTCTGCCCGGGGCTTCGCGGGCAGCGGCGGCCGCGGCGCCTAGCACCTTTGAAGCACCCAGCGAGAGCGCCAGTGAGCTCTTTGCGTTGGGCAATCAGCTACGACGCAGCGGACGAGACGCACCAGCCATTCAGGCCTACCGCCGGCTGCAGCAGGCCTACCCGCAGTCGGGCGAAGCGACCGTGTCGCATGCTACGCTGGGCGCGTTGCTGATGCAGCGCGGGGATGCCAAAGGCGCGCTCGCACAATTCGATGGCTACGTGGGCCGCGGAGGACCGGTGCTGGAGGAAGCATTGGCAGGTCGGGCGCGCGCGCTGCAAGTGCTGGGTGACCGGGCAAGTGAGGCGCAAGCTTGGCAACGTTTGCTGGGTCGTTTTCCAAGCTCCGTGCACGGGGCGCGAGCGCGGGCGCGGCTGGCCGAGCTGCGCTGATACTTGACCCAGGCAGGGCTTGGGCCGATAGGCATTTACGTGCTCTACGAGCCCGCCCGGTTGCTGCTTTCGGTCGCGCTGCTCTCGGCGCAACCCTCACAAGCGGAGCTCCAGGACACGCAGGTCGCGCCCGCAGAGGCCCCGCCCGCGAGCGCGCAGCGCGCTTCCGTGGCCATCGCTGGCTCCCCCACTCACAAGGCTCGGCTTTTGGTCGCGCTCAGCGATGCCATGCGACGCCTGGGTATCGACCTACAGTCGCGAAGCCTGCCCGCCGACTTGGCGCGCCCGGGGCCGAGCCGCGAGCTGCCCCCGCCAAACGCCGTCGATCTGTCGATGACCGCCAGGCTTCTGATCGACCTCCGCGAAGGCGAGAGCGTCACGCTCTACGTTGTCGATGATCAACGCGAGCGCGTGTTCGTCCGTCGCTTCGAGACACCGACGGGCCTGGACGAAGTGGCTCTCGAACAGCTCGTCTTGGCAGCTGCCAGTTCGGTCGAGGCCGTGCTAGTTGGAGGGTTGATTGGCGTTGCTCGGCGTGACTACGAAGCCGCCTCGAGACCGCGCGAGCACAAGCCAGCGGCCGGGCCGAGTGCCAACGAAAAACCACGCTCCCTCGGCTCGCTATCCGCGGCGTACACCAGCGCTTGGCTCGGGCCAGCCACAGTCGGACACGGGCCCGCGCTGGGCCTGCAGCTCGAGCGGCTGCCTTGGGGCGTCGGGCTCCGAATGCAGGGCTACTTGCCGGTGCTGGTCGGCGCCGACAACGGCGGCGGGCTCCAGGTCAGGCTCACTACACTCGGCTTTCGATACCGTGGCTGGCTCGTGTTGCCGATTTCCCGGCGCGTCGCGCTGTTGCCGGGCATCGGCGCGGGCGCTGACTTCACGCAAGTTAGCCCCCGCAGCGATAGGGCCGAGCTGCTGACGGCCGCCAAGCCCTATTGGGTAGCTGACGGCATGCTCCAGGCGTACGTCGCCGTGGCGTATCGGAGTCCGCGCTGGTCGCTGAGCGCGGTGGTTGGCGGCGACAGCAGCCTGCGACCGGTGCGCTATGCCGTGGAGCTGGCTCCCGGCGTGCGAGAGCTCTTCTCTCCCTTTCGCCTGCGACCGTTCCTCGAAATCGAGCTCACCGCTACGGTCTTGCCGTAGCGCGGGTCGCTAAGCACGCCCGCTCGCCGAGCTGCTGCGGGCGTTCGCGCAATCAGCCTAGGCTGCGTTCTCGAGAACCTTTTTCATGCGCTCGTAGTCAGCAAGGTATTGAACACCAAGGGTTTTCTTTTGACTATTCGTCAAGATTTTGCCGGACACCTGGAAGAACTTTTTTTCTTCTTCCTTCAGGTGGTGATGAACCTTCTTCGATAGTTTGTGCGCGGTTGCCATCCAGCTGCGGCCGGCGCGCGATACCACGCGCAGGTCTTCGATCAGCTCGTCAATGTCGTGGTGCTCCGCCAGGGCGTGACGGGAAGACTGCAGCCCGTCATCCCTCATCAACATCGTGACATACAGGTATCGTTCCTCTGCGGCGGCGTGGGCCTGAAGCTCTAAGCGCAGCTCCTTGAATACGTCTCGCCGCTCGTTGCCGTGCGCTGTCGTGCGAAGCAGTCGCCTGCAAAGCAGGCGTTGACGTCGATGGCTGGTCCTCAGCGCGTCATAGATTAGCAACGTCAGCATTGTAAGCGAAGCGAGGAGCTCCGCAAGCCCGGCCTCCCCCCGGGACCCGAGCTAAGTCAGAAGAAAACCTAGCGGGGCGTTGGCGATCTTGGGGGAGCTGATCTGCTCCAGGACAGAGGCGGGCGTGTTGATGGCCGCGGCGACGGTGCGCCAAGCGAAGCCGCCGGGGAGTCGCTGCGCGTGCGCTTGTTCCTCGTGGATAGGCTGCGCAGCCCCCGTGATCGGATCCGGCGTGCTGAAGCCATACTTGTGACCGTCGCCGTCGGGACCTGTCACGGCGACGTTGCCGAAGTAGCCGCCCTTCACCCGGCCGCCCGCCAGCATGAAGGTGTTCTTACCCTCGCTGCCGGCCGAGCTAGCCGCAGGCGAACGGCTACCGTCCGCCGTATAAATGGCGATCACGGTCTTGTCCCAGATGCCGGCGAGCTTCAGGCTCTCGATCAGGCGACTGAGCGGGAGGGCCAGCTGAGCGGTGTGCACGGTCATCTGATTGCGTGGGCGCCTATCGTGGATGTCCACGAACTCACACTCGATGGCGACGGTGCGGGTGAGACCGCTCGAGATCAGCTTGAACGCGAGGGCGTACTGCTCCCAAATTTGGAACTTGATGTCGTTGAAGTCTTGCCCGTCCTGGCCTTCCACCGCCGCTTCCGCGCTACCCGGCTCTGGCACGCCCTGCTTCCAGTAAGCGATTTCGGCCGGCGTCAGCGGCAGGCTTATCGGACGCACCAGATCCGAATACAAAAGCTCCTGGGCTTCCGTGATGTCCTTGTTGTGGCCCGATACTGCGCTGGCCGCGAAACGACGGCGTTCCAGAAAACGCTGGTCGAAGCGCTTGAGCAGCCCAGTAAAGAGCGCCACGTCATCCTTCGTCGGCAAATGACGGACAGGCTCCGAGGTCGTGTCCGGGAATGCCGCAAAGAGCGATTCCTTGTCCTTGAAGCGATCCAACTCGGCGCCGTCGAGAGTGCCCCCGAAATGATAGACGGTGTGGATCGAGCGGCTGATGCCCTTCAACGCCACGCCGTTGCGAAGCCCGGCGCTGCCAGTGAAGTTCTTCTGGACGTAGTTGTGGAGCGAGGCGGGCGTGGGCACGACTCCATAGAACTTTTCGCAGCCCTGCGGGAAGTTCGAAACTGGGTCCTTCGAGTAAACCTCTAGATTGCCGCCGGTCTGCGCATAGTCTGCGTCGGGGATGCGGTTGCGGTTGGCGCTTTGGTGGTAGTGGATCGCGCCGGGAGTCAGCTCGCAAGTGTCGATGGCCGCTATGTTGGCCAGATGTGGCTCGAGTGCCATCGAGCCGGGGGTCAGGTACCACGGCTGCGCGTTGGGCGTTGTCGCTGGCCGCTGCTGAAGCTCGTTCATTTGATAGAACATCGCAGCCATCCGCCCCGACTCGCCGCGGATGAGGCCGGTGTGCGTCGCTAGGCCCGGAGCCACGAAGACTTCACCCAAATCCACCTGGTCGCGATAGTTGATCTCGATGAAATAAGTGGGTTCGGCCTGCTCCGCCGCCTGCGCTTGCGCCTCCCCGAGGAGCATGTCGTTGCAGGCGTAGCGAACCGCCGCCGGGATGCCGGGGACTGCCAGGGCCGCAGCCATCAGCTTCAGAAAGCGGCGGCGTTCGGTGGGCGAGTAGCGTTCGAACTCGTGTGATTTTTTCATCCTGGTGCTCCGGTGAGGCTGGTCGCAACGGACCCGATGACGACCGGGTGGGTGAGAAGCTCCAGCACTATCTGCTGCAACGTGGGATCAGCGGGCGCGCCGAGCACCACCTCTTCGAAGATGCGCGGGTCGTATTCGATGGCGCCGTTGACCCCCAGAGCAAAGTCGAGGAAGCGCTGCGCTGCGCAGGGCGCGAAGGTTGATTGGGTGGCCACGACGGCAGCGGCTTCTTTCAAGTTCTCGACCGATTTTCCGAACATGTCCGAGCGCTCGGAAGCAGCCTCGGTCGGATCCTTGAGGTGCGAGGCCATGAGGCCATCCACGGACCGCCCGAGCTCGGCTGCGGGTCCGTCGTCTTGGCGCCCATCAGCGGTCGCAATCCATTGCCCGTGGCTATTGAACTTCACGTAGAGCTGCGCGTGGAGGCTGAACTGGCTGTGGCAGGAGTAGCAGCCGTGGCCGTTGCCGAAGCCGCTCTTGGCCTTCTCCTCCGTTTGCTCTTCCGGCGTCGCGGCCTGGAACATCGGGATCAGGCGCGGCTTATCGATTGGGGGCTGGAGCTCCGGCGCCTGCGGATAGATCTGACAGGCGAAGTTTTTCATCAGCGCGCTGGAGCGCGTGAGATTAAAGCGACTGGCGCGCGAAATGAGGTAGGCGCGCGTCGTGAGCACACCAGCAGTGTAGGGCGCGCCGGTGTCGCAGGTGATGGGCGCCAGCGAAGCGTCGTAGCAAGTTTGGGCCGTGAGAACCTCCGACCAGGGCTTCGAATTCGACACGACGTATTCCACCAGGTTGCCGGGCAGGTCGAAGTCGACGCCGCTGTTCTGACCGCTCACCTGCAGGCCGAGCTCGACGAAGCGGCGCGCCGCCTTCGCGAAGCCTGGCTCCGCCAACCAAGCCGCGACGATGGGCTCGATCGCGGTTCCACCTTTGGCAAGGATAGAGGCTCGTTCTCCCTGGTTGAGCACCCGGCCCACCACCGGCGGAGCAAGCTTGCCGAGGTAGGTCTCGGTCGCTTGCGCCGAAAGCGTGGCCACTTCGGCGGGGGTCCCACCGCTGCTAGAACCACTGCCGTTGGTCCCGCCTCCGGTGCCGCCGCCGTTGACAGCATTCTCGGAACCGTTGCCCAGAGTAGGTCCGCCTGATTCCACTGGGTCGCCGCCGCAAGCGACCGCCATGGCCGAACAGACGAGGAGTGTGGCGATGCGGGTCATTGAGCCAAGAACTCCAGCGAAGTAAGGACCGCCAAGCAGGTGGTCTGCGTACGGGACTCCGGGGTGAGGACCAGCCCTTCGACCGCGGCGGTCATGTCGGCGGTGTCCTTGTCCGTGATGCTTCGACCGTAGGCGGCCTCCAGCATCGGTCCGAGGCTCTCTGGTAACGACGGGTAGAGCATCAGCATCTCCGGGGACGCGCAGATCGGCTTCAGCGCCTGCATCCACAGCGAAATCTTGAGAGCGGTTAACGTATTGTCGGGCTCCAGACCGTTTGCGAAATCGTAGTCCCCCAACTGCGTCGCGTTCTTGCGCATGAGGTCGAAGACCGGATGCGAGTAATCCAGCCCTACAACGGACGACAGGCGGGCCATTCGGACCTCGAAAGGAAGGAGCACCGGAAAGTTCGCGGGTAGCGCGAACTGATTGGGCTTCTCCCGTACCGCGCCCGTCTGAGGATCCGTGTTGCCGTTGC
>JAYUYU010000511.1:0-5307 GCA_043752365.1 Myxococcales bacterium
ACGTGAAAGTTGGGCAGCTCCTGCTCCGAGCCGTCGGGGAGCTCCGCCGTCACGGTCGTGTCGCGCACGAACACCAGAATGGGTTGGCGAGAACCGAGCGCGTCGTCCACCGCGTCGCCCACCGCCACCTGCTCGTTGCCGAGTTTGCCTGCAATCTTCGTGACGGTCGCTGCCTCTTGGACAAGGCCGACGCTCGGCACCGGTTGGTAGCTCTGCCAGCGCGGCTGCACGCCGCGCTCGGCCGCCAAGTAGCCCTCGCGCGAAAACTGGACCAGCAGCTCGGAGCCGCCGTTGACCGCCAAGTCGAACACACCATCCGCGCGGCTGAGCGTGGAGCCCCACTCCTTGTGGCCAGCGATGCTCACTTTCACGCTGGGTAGCGGCTCGCCCGCGTGGTCGACGACCTTGCCGCGTAGGATGGCGATGCGCTTCCGCGAGAAGTTCTTTCCCTTCGTGTCCTTCTGAACCGCGTCCTTGCCCGTGAACAAGAACTGCGCAGACTCCCAGACCGTAGTGGCTACGGTGCGGTCGAGAGGAGGGGCGAGCTCGCACGACTTGCTAGCTGAGCGGCAATCGAGGTCTTCGCAATCGGTGAACCCGTCGCCATCGTTGTCCTTGCCGTCCGAGCAGTCGGTTTCAGCCGGCGCGTCCCCTTTGCCAGGCCCCGCGTGCTTCTCGCCGTCCCCGCAGGCCGGCAGCGCTAGCGAAAGCCCAACGAGCGAGATCCAAAACGGACGACGTCGTGTCATCACGAAACTCCTCAAAAGATGCGTTCAGTGACTTGTCGGGCGGTCCACTGGAGTCGTTGACGGGGATCTGGCGAGGGAGAGGAAAAGAATTTCGGTATCACATGCTCTTTTCACGCAACGGATTCCCATTGGTGGCCGAGCCCCCAGCGCTTCGGCTACGCCGGTTGCGCCAGGCCACAGTGACTGATACGTCCTTAGGGCCGGTGGTCGTTGAGCGTCCCCCCCGCTTTCGGGCGCCGGCACTTTGCTCGCTTTCGTGCACGTCCGCGTCGGTGGCGAAGGTCGGCAACGGATCGCGCGGCCTGACCGATGGGGAGCGGTGAAGTCAGAACCGTTGAGCAGCGATACGCGCGGGAGCGTGACGGTCGAGTACACCGTGCTCCTCGTACTGGTGGCGATGACCTGTGCAGCGGCGATGGTCACGCTCGGGGCGCCCCTCGTACGGATGTTTGCGACCTATCAGACGTGGCTGCTGCTGCCGTTTCCGTGAGGCGTGACGATTTTCGTCATCGGTTTTCGGCGGCTGACCGACGAGTGCTTGAAGGCCAAAACGGCCGGCAATCAAGGTCTCGGAAGGAAAAGGTCATGGGAAAAGCAATGAATCGAGTCGGGTCAGCATTGGGTGGAACCTCACTCGCTCGGGATCAGCGCGGCCTGTCGACGGTCGAGTACGTCATCGTCTTGGTCCTGATCGCCGCGTCCGCCATCGGGCTATGGGTCACCTTCGGCGAGAAGTTGCGGGCCAAGATCGGCGCCGCCAATGAGCAAATGGATAAGGTTGAGATAGAGGAAACGAAGTAGCGTCATGGTTACCACTACTGTCACACCGTTTCTTTCAGCGGGTCTGCTGCTCCCCGTCTTCGCGACCGTGACTGCAGCGGCCCTGGATGCGCGAACGGGACTTATTCCCAACTGGTTGACCCTGCCGTTCATGGGGGTGGGGCTCGCCTTTCAAACCCTATCGCGAGGCACACCCGGGTTGGCGCTCGCCGCGTCGGGGCTGCTTGTCTGCGGCACCTTGCCCTGGCTGCTTCATCGCGGCACTCATGGCAAGGCCATCGGAGGAGGAGACGTAAAGCTGTTTGCGGGTCTTGGCGCTGTCGCCGGGCCCTTCGTGGGCCTCGAGATTCAACTGTCGGCGTTCCTGCTGCTCGGTGTGTTCGCGGTCATCCAGCTGGCGTTCCGGGGTCAGTTGTTCCGGGTTCTACGAAATTCGCTGTTTCTAGCGCTCAATCCGCTGCTGCCCGCGAAATGGAAGCGACCGCTCGAGTCGGCTTCGCTCACCGAGATGCGGATGGGGCCGGCGATTGCGGTTGCCGTGCTGAGCGTGCTCTTGCGCGACCAGGTGGTTGCCTACGTCCCCTGGATCGCCTGATGACGAGCGTGGCACACAATGCGAGCCTGACCTCCGACGTGGCGCGCGATGCGCGGGGGATTGTCTACGTGGAGTTCGTGTTCGCGTTCATGCCGCTACTCGTCATGTTCTTGTCCATCTGCCAGTTGGCGTTCCTCACCATGGGTCGGCTGGTCGTGCAGCATGCGGCGCTCTGTGGCGCTCGAGCGGCTATCGTCGTTCTCGAGGATGATCCGACTAAGTATGCCGAAGCACCTCGCGGAAACCTGAACGACGGTGACCCGAGTATCGGCGATTTGGATGGGATACTCGAAAGCGTCGGCTTCGGCGGGGTTAGCTCGACTATGCGCGACGTAGGCGTTGCCGGCATCTTTGGCGAGATGACCGACGACCGGTCAGGCGAGCAGCGTGGTGCCCGAATGGTCTCGATTCGCGCAGCAACGACCATGCCCCTTTTGCTCCTGGCGCCGAATGAGTCGGCCGTCGCGGTCGGCGGCACCGATAGCGTCGCGGGGAGCTTGCCGGGTGACTTCGTCAGCCGCCTTCCATTCTCCCTCGCCTACACGAGCGTGGCGTCCGTCATCACGGTGCACACGGCTACCGGCACGGAGGAGCTTGCGGCGGTGAACGTTCCTCGGAATGCTCCAATCACCGTTCGCGTCACCTACCTCATGCCGTGCGGCATACCACTGGCGCGGATCTTGATGTGCCAGCCGTTGGCCAAGTTGCTCAAGTCCTCTACCGATTCGCCAAGCGTGCGCGCCGCTCGCGGTTCCGAGGAATCCGTATTCGCTCGACGGCTGCGCCACGCCCAAGGTGTCGGGGCGCTGAAGGATTTGGTCTCGCCGAGCGCGCGTTTCATCGTCCTCACGGCGCAAACGACGCTGCCCAATCAGGGCGCGGCCTACGACCACAAAGGCGAGCCATGACCGCCAGCGGGCTACGGCGCGACGAGCGGGGCGCCATCATGGTGATTGCGCTGTTCTTCGCCATTTTCGGCGTCGCGATGCTCTACACGCTGGTCGGAACGGCGCAGACGATCTTTCTGCGTGAAAGACTGCAGGACGCGGCCGATTCGGCGGCGCTGTCGGGCGCGGTGGTGCAGGCGCGCAGCATGAACCTGCTGGTGCTGATCAACATCGTGATGGCGGCGCTACTTGCCATCCTGGTCATGCTGAAGGCCGTCGAGAGCATCGCCATTTTGGGTATCATCTTGGCCTCAGCGCTGGCGTGGCTCACGGGCGGGGCGAGCCTTTCCGCTATTGCTCCGCTCAAGAATCTCCAACAGCTGATGCATGAGAAGTATGAGGCGGTGAAAGACCCAATTCACGAGGCGCTGACGACCCTTCACGAAGCTTCCAACGCCGTGAAGGAAGCGGCACCGGTTGCCGGCCTTGCCCTCGTCCAGGCCGACATTGCGACCCACTCTGCCCCCGCCAAAGGTTTCGTCGCTCCGTCACGATTCGACCTCCCCGTTCAAGACGACACCTTCGCCGTGCTTTGCGGGAAAGCGGGCGAGCTTCCGGGCGACATCGCGTCGCAGGCGCTGACAGACGCTGGTATCCCAGTCGTGCCGAAGGTGACCGATGTGCTCTTTGATGGCGTGGGCGCCCTGGCAAAGTCGTTTTCCGGCTGGTTCTGCGGAGATAGCAACAGCGGCTCCGCCGACGCGCCCAAGCTCTCGCGCACTGTGGAGCAGTCCTACCCCAAAGTAGTAACAGCCGATTCCGAGCTGTGCAGCCACGTGGATACGGACGACGCGAAGGAAACCAGCGACAAGCCAAGTGACGAAGAAGTGGAAGATGCCTGCGAACGCAGCCAGGACGAAGAACACGCAGGCAAACCTGATGATCGGACGGGCGGGTGCCGGAAGGGAGTCGATTGCTCACTCGAAGGTCCGTACGAAGCGCGCATCAAGCTCGCCCGTGAGCAGTGCGACCCAACCGCCTCACCGCAGCCATTCGCCTACTGGCATCAGCAACGCACCGGTCACGTCGTGTACGAATGGACCGACAAAGGCTGGATGCGCCACGACCCCGTCATGAGCGCCCCCAGTCGCGTGGGAGGTGACGAGGGCTCGCCCCAACCCCCTTGCGGTCCGAAGGGCCTCAACCCGGTTGCGGTCGGCTACAACAAGATCGTTCACCCGCATGACGACCTCGCCGAGACGTTGCCCGCGTGCACCACGGAAAAAGCGCCGGTCTGGCCACCGGAGGGGCAGGTGCGCGGAACCCTCGCCCAGCAAGACATCGTCGAAGTGACGCAGATTCTTGGCTGTCAGAAGTACGAATCCAAGGACATCCCCATCACAGCGGGCGAGCAGGCCGGCGACCAGAGCAGCGACAAATCGCCCAAAATGCTCGAGGACGAGGTGGTGATGGGTGACAAGAACTTCCAGCTGCGTTCGCTGATGTGGGCGCCATCGAATGACAGCGTCAAAAGCATCATCGAGCTGGCGCTGTGGAAGACCGGCAAACCGGACGAGCCGCTTGCGCTGCTACGACCGCTGCGAGGCTTCGCCATGGCGCAGGCCGAATACTTCTACGACGGTAGCGACGAAGACTGGCTGTGGCGCATGAACTGGCGCGGGCGCCTGCGTCGCTTTCGCCTCGAAGACAAAGAATTCGAGAAAGTGCAAGACGCCTGCAAGGCCGTACCGGATGGCCTGAACTGTGACGCCGCGCTCATCGCGCTTCTGAACACCGCAAACGTCATCAACCATTGAAATACCGATGACCACCGCCCTATCCCGCTACCGCCAACGTATTCGAAGACGCGGCGCCGCCAGCGCCGAAGCCGTCGTCGTCCTGCCTATCTTCATCGTGCTGTTCATCTCGCTTTTTTACGTGCGGGACCAAGTGCTGACCAAGCAGGCCGCCCAGGAACGCGCGCGGACATGCGCCTGGCTCTACTCATGGAACAACTGCCAGTTCGACGAGAAGCTCATGCCGGCCGAGTGCGAAAAGAAGGCAACTGAAGCACCCATCGGGGCGGATGCCGCCAAAGCAGTGACCCAGGAACTCACCGGTGACGGCTTCTTCAACGACGTCGTCAGCGCGATGATTGAACCGGCGCTCGAAGCAGCCTTCGGCCACGCCACCGACGTCAAGATTTCGCGCGAGGTCACCATGCCCGCGCTCTACGGCGGAAAGACGCAAACGCTCACGGGCGAGTACCACATCGCTTGCAACCTCAAGCCTACGA
>JAYUYU010000512.1:0-5304 GCA_043752365.1 Myxococcales bacterium
TTTTCTCCCGAATTTCGTCCGTCCTCGGTCATGTGACACGGGTGACGCTGGCTTGGCAAGAGCGTGGCTCGCGACTCTGAAAGCGTTGTGGTTGGATGCCGGCCCCGCATGCAGCTTCGGTTCGACCCCATCGGGGCCAATGACGCCGCGCTCCTTGGCCGATTCTTGTCGGCGAGCGCTTGGCTTTTTCACGTCGAGCAAAGCGTGGACGAAAATTGGGTGCGCGGGCGCCTCGAGGCGGGCCACTTTTTCGGTCGAGACTCGCGCTCGTTTTGGATTCGTGCCGACGCCGAAGAGCCGCTCGGGTTTGCGCGGGTCTTCGACTTGGAAGACCTCACGCCACTGCTCGACTTGCGTATCGCGGCCACCGCGCGCGGTGCTGGCGTGGGCACGTTGGCGCTGCGCGGGCTCACGACTTGGGTTTTTTCGGAGTATCCCGAAACCGGTCGGCTGGGGGGTTACACGCGGCACGACAACCTGGCTATGCGTCGCGTGTTCGAGAAGTGCGGCTTCCTGCAAGAGGCGCAGCACCGCCGCGCGTGGCGCGTCGCCGGCGCCCAGCCTGTCGACGCCGTCGGCTACGCCATTTTGCGTGAGGAAGCCGAAGCGCCGTGAAGACGGATTCCTGTCGGTTCTGCCGTATCTATGCGATCGCGGTGGTGGCGTTTGCGGTGCTGATTGGCGCGGTGACCACACTGCAATTCATGGGAACCGCGGGGCCAGGCTTGCGGAATCACGCTTCGCAATTCGTGTTTCGCGACGCCCTGCGGACGTTGGCGCCGGCGGCTAGTGGTTCGGCTCTGCTCCTGGCCCTAGTCTTGTGGGCACACCCGTTAGCGGCGCACGCGCTTCAAGAGGACCGGCGACGGATCCTGCGGCGAGCCGCTGCTGTTGCACTGCCAGGTTACCTCGTGGCAGCGCTGACCACGATCACCGTCGGTCTATCCCTGCTGCTTGGCGCCTTCGGACAGAAGTCCACCATCATCGGGTTTGGTTCGGGCATCCTGACTTGGCGGGATTTCTGGACAGGCGGCACCACTACCGTAGGTGACACCCTATTGATTCTGTTTCTGGCCCAGCGCTACGGGGTGCGTCTGCAGGCGGGCGCTCTCAGCTTGCCTGCCAAGTTGATCATCGTTGTGACCGTGACGGTTGGCCTGCGCGTCACCGTTGCCCTGATCTTGTCGTCACTCGTGTCACTCTGACAAGTCTGGGGCTGTGGTGTTAGGCTAAGCCTGCATGTCAATCGACGGACAGGACGACATCGACGGCTTGAAGCGTGCCGGCGCGGCCGTGGCCGAGGCGCGTGACACCATGGCCGCGCACGTGGCGGCAGGCGTGAGCACCCGCGAGCTCGACGCCATTGGCCGCGAAGTCTTGCGGCGGCATGGCGCCCGTTCGGCGCCGCAGCTGGCGTACGACTTTCCAGGCACCACCTGCATCAGCGTCAACGACGAGCTGGCGCACGGCATCCCGTCCAACCGTGCGTTGCGCGACGGTGACCTCGTCAACATCGACGTCTCGGCCGAGCTCGACGGATACTGGGCCGACAGCGGCGCCAGCTTCCCGGTCGGCAACGTCACGCCGCGCCTGCGCAATCTGCTGTTCACGACGCGCGCCGCTTTGAACGACGCCATGAGCGAAGTGCGCGCGGGCGCGCCGATTCGCAACATCGGTCGCGCCGTCGAACGCCGCGCCAAGCGCGCCGGTTTCCGCGTCGTCCGCGATTTGTGCGGTCACGGCGTCGGTCGCAACATCCACGAGCCGCCCAACGTGCCCAACACCTTCGAACGCCATAACAACGACGTGTTGCACGAAGGTTTAGTCATCACCATCGAGCCATTTTTGACTACCGGCGCCACCAGCATTTACGAAGCCGACGACGGCTGGACGCTACGCACGCCCGACGGCAGCATCGGCGCGCAGTTCGAGCACACCATGATCGTGACGCGCGGCGAGCCGATCGTGGTCACGCGCTGACGGCATGCAAACGCTGCGCGCCCAGCGCGTGCTTTCGACGTTCCGCGGCAGCTCGTGGCCGGTGCTGGTCGACACCGGCGAGCAGAAGGTCGTGGTCAAGCTGCGCGGCACCGCCGAAGGCTTACTACCGCTGATCGCCGAAGTCGTGGTGGGCGCGCTGGCCGATGTGCTCGGCTTGCCGACGCCTCAGCGCTGCTTGGTCGAGCTGCCCGCCAACCTGCCCAGCGACGACCCGCACCAAGAGCTTCGCGATTTACTGGAACGGAGCCACGGCGCCAACCTGGGCCTGCGCTTCTTGGAGGGCTTTCGCGATGTCACGGTGGCCGACGCGGCGCGCATCAAGCCTGAGCTCGCCGCTCGCATCATTTGGCTCGACGCGTTGGTGCAAAACCCCGATCGAACGCCAAAAAATCCGAACCTGATGATCAAGGCCGGCCAAGTCTTCCTCATCGATCACGGCGCTGCGCTCGACTTTCACCACGACTGGCACCGCGTCACCGAGCAGGCGCCGCGCACAGCCGGCCAGGTCGTAGCTCGGCACTTGCTGCAAGTCGGGGAGCCGCTGCTGGCAGCAGCCGACGCGGAGCTAGCCCCCAAACTTAGCCGCGACGTGTTGGAGCAAGCCGTGGCCCAGGTCCCCGACGACTTCTTGGCGGCCGTAGCTTCCGACGACCCCGCTCGGCAGCGCGCTGGCTACGTCGCCTATTTGAAGAAGCGGCTGCACGCACCGCGTCCGTTCATGTCGCCCGGCAAGTTCGTGCCGTTCCAGTTTGGCCGGTAACGGCAAGTTAGACAGCCTGGGCTGCCATCAAGCACTCGTCTTGACCGGTTGAGCGTGACCGTGGCCCCTTGACGCTTCAAGTCGCCAGCGCGCGCAGCGTGCCGATGCGTTCAACCAGGGGCGGGTGCGAGTAGTAGAAGGCGGCGTAGAAGGGATGGGGGTGCAGATTGGCGAGGTTTTCGGTGCCCAGCTTGGCGAGCGCGTCGGCCAAGTCGTGCGCGTGGCCGTGCAGATCGACCGCGAAGCGGTCGGCCTCGCGTTCATCGTGGCGCGACCACGCGGCGAACAGCGGCGTGAGCGGAAACATCACCACTGACGCCGCCAGCATCAAAATTACCACGCGCGCCGCGAACGAAGCCGAGCTCAGGCCTAAGAGCTCAGGCAGGGCCGCGCTGGGTGCCAACCGGAAGGCCAGGTAGGCGCCAGCTACGAGCAACACCTGCATGGTCAGCATGCGAAACAACACGTGGTGCTTCTTCCAATGTCCTAGCTCGTGGGCCAAAACGGCCAAAATTTGGGGGTGGCTCATTTGCGCTAGCAAGGTGTCGAACAACACCACGCGCTTCACGCGGCCTAGGCCCGTAAAATAGGCGTTCGAATGCGAGCTACGGCGTGAGGCGTCGACCTTCAGGACGCGGCCGATGTGCACGCCTGCCTTCTCGGTCATCGAGCGAATGCCGTCGGACAGGCCTGCGACTTCCAGCGGCTCCATCTTGTGGAACAGCGGCTCGATGACATAGGGCGATAGAAACGTCATCAGCAGGCTCACGCCGCTGACCAGCGCGCTCACCCACAACCACCAGCTGTTCGGCGCGGCTTGCACCAGCGCCAAGGCCCCGGCCGTGAGCGCGCTGCTGAGCACGAGCGACAGCAGCGTGCTCTTTAGCCAGTCGCTCCACCATAGTGCCGCGGTTTGGCGATTGAAGCCGTGCCGCTGCTCGATGCGAAAGTCGCCATACAGTTGAAATGGCACTTCGAGGAGCGCGCTGACAACTAGCAACAGCGCCACGAACACCAGACCGCTGGACACGAAGCCCAACCGCAAGCCGCCGAGCCAGGCGTCGTAAAACGCGAGCCCGCCGCCGAACAAGAACGCGCCCGTCAGCAGGCTCGAGGTGACGCTGTGCACTAGCCCGAAGCGCGCTCGCTCGGCCGTGTAGGCGCTGATTTTGCGCAGCTTTTCCGCGTCCACCTCGCGCTCCAGCTCGCGTGGGACCTGATGGCCCTGGCGCTCCAAGTGGCGCAGGTTGAGCCACGAAAGCCCTAGCCGGGCCGCCGTAACGGCGATGAAGACGAACAGCGCCAAGTCACGCATTCGCTCAACATAAGGCGGACGGCCCGCTGCGCCAAGCAGCGGCGGACAAGTGTCACTTCGTCTTGACGAAGCAAAGGCTGAGGCCCATTGCGTGGCTGCAATGGGTGATGGAATCGTCTTCGGCGATTGCAGCGCCCACGTGATACAGGCGGCATTGCACGTGATCTTGCCCCGTCTGCAGGGCGGTATCGGTGGAGTTGTACAGGCCGACGTCCTGCAGCCCTGCACAGGTGCTCTGGCACGCCTCCAGGCTGCTGAAATATTCTGTCGGGCTGCTGGTACTGCTGGCGTTGCAGGTCGGCATCATCAGGCTGCAGAAGCCTTCGCAGTTGCCGCCGCACTTGCCGTCCCCACCTGGTCCGGCCCAGGTGCAGTAAGTGTAAGGCTCACTGGGCGCCTTCTTGGCGTACGTGAGTCGACAGTTGACGGTGTTGCCATTGCGCGCATCGGCCAACCCTTCGGGCAGTCGAGCGCAGCTCAACTGACACGCAGCAAAGTCGATGTACTGAGCATGCTCCCCAGTGCAGCCATCCATCACGTTCGAGCAATATTGGTTGCAGAGCGACTCGGGTTCAGTCGGCGGTTGCCCACCATCACCGCCGAGGCCCGCCACAGCTGGGGCGCCTCCCTGCTCGGGCAGCGCCACGGTCCCGCCAGCGCTGGCAAACGTGCCTGCCTCCCCGTCGTTGCCGGTGACGCCGCCTTTGCCGGCGACGCCGCTGCCGCCGCTACCCATGGGCGCTGCCAATGACGCGTCGAGGTGCCCATCCTCCATACCCAATATTTGGCTGCAGCCCCCCAACGCCACGACAGGGCCCACGACCGCCGCAACCAGCAATATTAGGCGCATCACCACGCGCCCTCCAGCACCGTGCGGAACGAAGTCGGTGTTGCCGCGGCGCCAATTCGCGCGCGCGTGGCGAAGCGCGGACGCTCGCTGGACGCGGTGGACCAAAGAACGATGCCAGTCGTCAACACGGCGCCACCCGCGATCAGGGTTATGGTCGACGCGTTGGCGAAGCCCTGCGCTCGCTGGCGCAGCGCCAGGCCTTCGCTCGTGCAACCGTTGTGATCATCGCTCGGACAATACAGGTCGAGCCGCGACCGGTCATACTCGCGCTTCGCCCAAAAGCCCAAGCCGGCGCCGCCGAGCACCGTGGCCAAGCCCACTCCGCTGGCTAGGATGCCCCAGGTGCGTTGGGCACTCGCGGCCGGCTGCGACGGAGGC
>JAYUYU010000513.1:0-28817 GCA_043752365.1 Myxococcales bacterium
GCCTTCCTTCTGACGCGCTGAACTGCGCCAGCGTCCCCACGCTTGCTCTGGCGACCCGGGTCCAGGCTGAGCGCGAGCGCCAGCGAGTCGCTCACGGCCGCACCGCGGCCGCCGTGGCCTGGACGCGGGTCGCCAGAGCAGGCACGCTCGAAAAGCCAGGCAGAGTAAAGACTTACGGATGGTCAGCTTCCGCCCCGCCCCGCGCCCCCCGCAATCCGCCCCCCGCAATCCGCTCGCGCCGACGCTGCACGCCCGCGCCCCCGGATTCACCGAAGGCCGCTACAGAAGCTTCTGCAATCAGGCCGCATTTCGGCAGCCAAGCACAGGCCGAAAGCGACGGAGTGGTGAGCGGCTAAGGCTTCGACTTCATCACGCCCGACAACGTTTGCATCAAGGCGCGGTCGACCCGCTGGTAGTAGGCGCGCAGCGCCACGATTGCGGCTTCATCTTCACCGCGCTCGATGGAGCTTGCGACGTCGCGCAGGTGCTGCGGAAAGCTCGGTTCCAGCACCCAGAGTGCCGGAAAGCGGTCCAAGAGCTCGCGGTAGGCGTCCAAGAAAGGGTTGGCGATCCAGCGGACCGCCACCGAGTGTCCGGCGTCGATCAGCGCGTCGAGCCAGCGCTGAAAGCCGTGCGCAATGACGACCGGATCACGCCGGTCGAAAGCTGCGATCAACAGATCCGTGATGTCACGGATGCGGGCGACGTCTGCGGGAGCAGCGCGCTCGGCGGCCAGCTTGGTGGCGTACTCGAGCACCAACAACCGCGCGGGCAAAATGTCTTCGAGCAGGTGCGCAATTTCTGCCAAGTCTTTCGAGTTCTCGAGGAAGGGCGGCAACAGCTCCAGAGTGCCGGTTCTGCGGAAGTCCGCGACGGTCACGCCTTGGCCGTGCCGCACCGTGACCAGCCGCGCGTGCTCGAGCCGGCGCACGGCTTCACGCAGCGTATTGCGATTGGTCTGGTATTTTTGGGCTAGTTCACGCTCCCCGGGCAGGCGTTCACCGGCTACGAATTCACCGCTCAAGATGGCGCGCCGCAAGTCTTGGAACACGCTGGCGGCGATGTTGCCGGTGGCCGGCGCGCGCTCGTTCATGGGTTGGGCGGGAGCCTACTGTGCCCGGCCGAAGTTCGCGAGTTGTGCTCTGAGCGTGGCCAAAATCTCGGGCGCCTCTGCCGAGACGAGCGGCCGAGTTGCCGTAACCCAGGCGCCGAGCAAGCTTTGCCCGGCGTCATCGGTGGCTAGACGCGGACGCCCAGCCAGTGTGCGTCGCAAGCGCTCGGCCACCAAGCTCGCCGGTGGGCGCAATTGGCTCGCGCTGCGTGTCAGCAGTGCGTCTTGCAGTCCGGCTAGGCGCTCGGCGTCCAGCGGGTTTGCAAAGCCGAGCAGGGGCGCGAGCGGCACGCGCAGCGCGGCTCCGTAAGCGTCGCGCGCCGAAACGTCGTCGGCCATCACCTCGTCCAGCAACATTTCGATACCGACGTGCGCGACGGCGCGCGCAGGCCCGCGCGGCATGTTCCCCTGCGACAGCCAGGCAAAGGCTTGGCGAGACAAGCGCTGAAAGCCGGGCAGGTCGTGGAAGACCGCGTCGGTGCCGTGATGGAAAGCCACGCCGACGCCCAGCGTGGCGTCGTGAAGCGTGGGTCGTCCCAGCCGCAGCATGCCGATGAAGTCGGGCAGCATGGCGCCCACGCACAGGATCGGTAGCAGCTGGTCGTCGACCGGCGGCTCACGTTCGGTAAAGTGGCTAGCAGCTAGAGCTGCGTGGCCGAAAAAATTCATCGTGGCTTGCTCGTGCGAGGCCTGAACGCCAAGCCGGTCGGCATCCTCTCACGCGCCGAGCGTGTGCTTCAAGCCGCTCGCCCCGAGGCGCCCAGCAATGCTACATCCTCGATCATGCCCAGTTTCTCGGCTGAGCTCATGGCGCGAGGTTCGCTCAGTCCTCGCGTGGAATCGCTCACCTTTCGCGCGGCACAGCCCTTCGAGCGGCTCGCGGGGCAGTACGTGCTTTTGACGCTCGACGACGGTTCGAGCCACGCATTTTCGGTCGCGTCACGGTTCGACGAGCGGGCTCCGGCAGATTTCGAAATCGCCATCGCGCGCGGCACCACGGCCGCCAGCGTGCTGGAGCTCGAGGTCGGCAGCAGCGTGATGGTGACGGGGCCGAGCGGCGTGTTGGTTTGGAAAGCCGACGCGCCAGCGCTTTTGGTCGCGACCGGCACCGGTATTTCTCCGTTGCGTGCCCTGCTGCTCGAGCAGTTGGCCCATAGCTCGAGCGTGCCGCTCTACCTGTTGTTCGGTTGTCGTGACGCGACGGAGGAGCTTTGGGGCGCAGAGTTCGCGCGCCTGGCCGCCCAGCATCCGCGTCTTCGCTACCTTCCGACGCATTCCCAACCGTTGCCCGGACACGCGGGCCGCATCGGTCGCGTGCAGGCTTACTTGCCAGAGTTGGTGCGCGTGATGGGTCCCGAGCTGCGCGCCTACTTGTGCGGCCACACGCCAATGGTCAACGACTGCACGACCTTGCTGCTCGAGCACGGCGTAGTGCCCGAGCAAATCCACGGCGAAAGCTACTAACGCGCCGCATGTTGTAAGAGCGAGCGATGGCAAGCGCGGATGAGGTGATTGAACGACTGGGGCTCGTGGCGCATCCGGAGGGCGGGTTCTACGCGGAGACGTTTCGGGCGGAGCCGCTGCCGTTCGAGGTTCCTGGGCAGGGCGCGCGCAGCGCCTCGACGGCAATTTACTTTTTGTTGCGGGCGGCGGACTTCTCGGCGCTGCACGTGGTCCGTTCGGACGAAGTTTGGCACCATTACTGGGGGGACACATTGGAGCTGCACTGCTTCGACGTGGCTGGGCAACATCGGCAAGTGCGGCTTGGTACGGCCTTCGAGCAGGGGCAACGGCCACAGCACGTGGTGCGCCGCAACGAGCTGCAAGCGGCGCGCGTGACGCTGGGACCGCATGGCTTTGCGCTGTGCGGCTGCACGGTAGCGCCAGGCTTCGACTTTTCGGACTTTCGCATGCCGCCGCGGGCGGAGCTGTTGAAGCGCCTGCCCCAGCACGTCGCCTTGGTGACGGCGCTGACGCGCGCCTAAAGCGAGCCCAAGAAGCGCAGCAGCGCGGCGCGTTCGTCGGCAGACAGAGCCTTGAAAGCGGAGGCGCTGTCTGTCGCCTCGCCGCCGTGCCACAGCACGGCCTCCTCCAAGTTTCGGGCGCGCCCGTCATGGAGGTAGCGCGTGTGGTCGTTCACGTCTTCGAACAGGCCGATGCCCCACAGCGGCGGGGTACGCCACTCGTTGCCGTCGGCCTCGAAGTCGGGGCGGCCGTCGGCCAGTTGGTCACCCATGTCGTGCAGCAGTAAATCAGTGTAGGGGTGGATGGTCTGCGCCGAAAGCTCGGGAGCGTCGTCGAGCGTGCCGGTCTTGAAGCTGGTGACGTGGCAGCCTTGGCAGCCCAAATCACCGAACAGGGCTTCGCCGCGCAACACTTCGGGGTCGGTGTAGTCGCGGCGCGCCGGCACCGCCAAGAACTTGCTGTAGTAGTCGACCTGAGCCATGTGAGCGGCGTCGATTTCCGGCGCGCCGCCGTTCCTGGCGTCGTTGCAGGCGGGCTGGGCGGCGGTGCAATTCTGCTCGGCGAACAGCGGGGAGGTGATGCCAATGTCGCCCAAGAAGGCGCCGCTGTTTTGCTGCTCCAGGTGCGGCTGGTTGGCTTTCCAGCCAAAGCGCCCGAGCACGACCGACTCGCTGGCGACGTCCCACACGCGGTTGGGCCGCCCCGAAATCGAATTGCCGTCGGCGTCGTCCGGATCGGCCAACGCCAACAAGTCGGCTTCGTCGATGGCTTGCAGCAGGCCGAGGCCGATCATGTGCGGGGCCGTGCGCGGCGACAGCATCGTCCCCTCGCTGAGCGGGCCAAAAGCGAGGTCACGCAGCTCGTAGCTGGGCGCCGAGAGCTCGTACTCGGTGCCATCGTCGTAGTGACCCGTGATGAGCTGAGTGACCACGCGCGGGTCGCCCTCGCCCGCTACGCCCAAGATGCCGAGCGGGTTGAGCTGGCCGCCGTAGGTGGGTTCGGGCTTGGGCCCGCCTTGCTCGTCGGTGCCGGGAATGCTGAGGCGAATCAGCATCGAGGTCATCGGCTCGTCTTGGCTGAAGGGAGGGCGGCCGCGACCGTCCTTGAAATGACAGCTGGAGCAAGAGCGCGCGTTGAACGTGGGCCCAAGACCGTCGGTTCCTGTGGTCGACGCGGGCGCGGTCGTCCAGTTGCGATTGAACAGCGAGTTGCCGGCGAAGAACGGATCGCGCTGCGCGCCTTTCAGGTTTTCGGACGCCTGAGCGAAGGCGTTCCTGCCCACCGTGAAGGTGGTGCCGTCGCCGCCCGAGCGCACCACGTTGTCGTCCAGCGGGGCGGATTTCGCTGCCGGCTGGTCGCTGCAGCCGAGGCTGATGCTGGCGGCAAAGCCGAGGGCGAGCAGCGCGCGTGTAGTCATTCGTCGAATTTGAGGTCGATATCCAAGGCCTTGGTAGCCTTGGCCAACGTCACATCGGTGAAGCCCCGCAGGGTCGTGATGGCCGCGAGAATGTGAATCCGGTTCTCGGTGTCGTCGTCGCCCGCGATGGCTTGGTCGAATGGTCCCGTCACGGCGTCGATGTCGTCGATGGCGTCCTGGATTTGCTCGCGCAGCTGCTTGGCCAGCGCTGGGTCCTTGGCTTCGACCAGGTCGTCGATGCCTGGGCCGTCGAGCGTGCCGTAGTTGCCAAGCAGCACGTTTTGAATCGACGTCGCGTTGTTGTGCAAGTCTTTCAGCGTGTTGTCGCTGAAGCAGGAATGCTCGTCCTCCTGCAACCTGTTGTCGAAGGCGACCGTCATGCGCTCCCCCGCCAGCTCGGCGCGTGACAGGCTACCCATGCCCAGCAGCATTTTGCCGAGCGCTTCCCTCGGGTTCATGGCGATGAAGTTGGCTCGGTAGTTGGCCTCGCCGTCGGCCCAGGCGTCGTTCACGCTGCTCAAATTGCTAATGATGAGCTCGCTAACCGCGGCCAGGTACTCGGCGCGGCGGTCCTGGTTCTCGGCGGTGGCGCCCTTGCCGGTGACGTAGTCCGTGTAGGGGCGATCGCCCGGGCCGTCGACGCTTTGGTCTTGGCCCCAAAGCAAGAACTCTACGGCGTGATAGCCGGTTGAGAGGCTGGTCTCGCCGGTGGCGCCGTTAGCGGCCGAAAGCACTTCGGCGTTTACGTTTGGAAACTCCGCGGGCGAGTTGATGATACCGCCGTGGGTCACGATACCCTTGTCGAGGTCGTAGTCGATGTAGCTCTCGTCGAGAGGCCAGCCGTTCAACAGCCCCTCGGGACCGTCCGGGACGTCATCATTGCCGTCGTCGTTGTCGATCGGGCCTTGGTAGAAACGGTAAGCTTCCGACAAGCTGTAAGGATCACGGCTGGTGAGCCACGCCTTGCGCGCCGCCGTCAGGGTCGCGGCGCTCGGCGCAGCGATGAAACTGTCGACGGCCTCGTCAAGCGCTTTGGCGCTGGACAGCGCGTCGGCGTAGTTGGCCGAGACCAGCTCTGCGTAGTTCTTCACGACGGCGGCTTGGGCCTTGGCAGTTTCGTCGTCTCCGCCGCTGCAGCCGACGTTGCCGAGCGCAAGGATGAGCGTGGCAGTCAGCGGGGCGTAGGCACGGAAAGCGATCTTCATGGGGGCAACAACCTCTGGCGGTTCCTATTGCAAACGAAAGTGAGTTTCAATATCAATTCAACAAAGGCCGAGAAAACTGCGGTTTGTGGGGTGCGCTGGGGGCGATCGGGGCGGTCCGGCCGTGGCCGTGGACAGCTTCAATCGCCGGCGTCCGTGCACCCGCTGGACTGAGCTCGCTGCGCGTTTACAGCTCCACCTCGCCGGTCGTCGGCAGGACCACGCGCTGCCCCATGCCCGCCACGAGCCACAGGTGCTGGGGCAACGCGCCGTGCGCGATGCTGAGCATCCGTGCTTCACCGGGTAGCAAATCGAAGTAGTTGTCGCTCCAAATGGCGGGCGACTCAAAGCTTTCCACGCCTACCCGCAGTCGCCAGCCGCTGCTGGTCACGTGCACGCCGTCGGGGGTGCGGCGCGCCGTGAGCTTGCCGCCCAAGCCTTCCACCTCGGCCAGCGGCACCAAGTAGCGAAAGTCGCGCTCGACCCCCTGTTCGTGCGTCAGGCTGGCGACCAGCGCATGGCGCCGGCGCACAAGGCCCGCAGGCAGCTCCAGCGTCGCGGCGTCGACCGCGCCTGGTCCGTCGAGCAAGACTGTCGCTTCTACGCTTGCCTTGACAGTGCCACTTTCGATCTCGAGTAGCTCGAGCCGCAGCAAACCACGCAGCTTGCCTGGGCGGTCCAGCGAGGCGTGAGCGACGTAGCTAGTTTGGCCTTCGTCGGTCGGCTCGATGCCGACGCTTATCGGCTGAAAACAGCGCTTGCACTCGTAGTAGGCCTGCTTGGGCCGCCGGTAAAAATCGACCAGCGCCCAACACACGCTGGGCCAGGTGCTGGTGAAGTTCCACAGCACGACGCCGCCCGTGAAGCGCAGGTTGCGTCGGTAGTGACGGATGTAGCGGCCCACCGTGTCGGCTTGGAAGGCTTGCGTGGTGGCAATGGCAGCGTCGAGGCTCACGGGCGGGCCGAAGGCTGCGGCGCGTGAGAACAACTTTTCCATCTGCGCCCCGTGGCGTGCCAGCACCAAGCCTGGGCTCTGGCCCTGCGGACGGCTGACCGCGCCTGGGCTCCAGGCTTCGTCGGGGCGCATGAAGCTTTCGATGCTTTCGCGCTGCGGCAAGGCTTGCGCGCCGAACTCGGAGTTGAAACGCGACAAGTCAGTGATGTAGTCGGTGTTTTTCCAACCGAACCACACGTCCCAGTTGTGCCGATCGCCCTCTTGGTCGGTGTCTGGGTGAAGCTCGCGTGACTCGGCGGCGGGGCTTCCGGGCCAGTAGGGCCGATCGGGATCGAGCGCGGCGCAAACGGCTGGCAGCACGTCGTAGTAAATGGGGTGAAAGCGCTTTTCCGGCAGCGTTTGCACGGCCAAAACTTCGTTTTCGTTGTTGCCGCACCACAGCGCAATGCAGCTGTGCGAGCGCAGCTTTTTCACGATGTCTTCGGCCTCCAGCTTCACTTCAGCCAAAAATTCGGGCGACTCGGGGTAGATGCCGCAGGCAAAATGAAAGTCGTGCCACACCAGCAGGCCCAACTCGTCGCAAGCGTCGTAAAAGGCGTCGTGCTCGACGATGCCGCCCCCCCAAATGCGCAGTAGGTTCACGCCACCCGCCATCAACAGCTCGAGGTAGCTGCGATATTGTGCCGGCGTGACGCGCGTGTGCAGAAAGTCCATGGGCAGCCAGTTGTCGCCCTTGGCCCACACTTTCTGCCCGTTCACGCTGAAGTAGAAGACCTTGCCGTTGGGGCTTGCCGGATCGCGCTTGACGAGCTCGATGTGGCGCACGCCCACGCGCCGCTCGACTTCGTGCAGCAGGCGCGCGCCCGAGCGGATGCGCAGGCCGAGCCGGTACAGGTGCGGCTCACCCAGCTCGCGCGGCAGCCAGCGCTTGGCGTTCGGCAGGCTGTGCTCGAGCCGGATGGTGTGCGAAGGCTCAGGGCTGAGGTCGACCGAATGGGCTTCGACCACGCTGCCGTCGAGCAAGAGCTCGGCCAAAACGCTCACGCTTTCGTGCGCGGTTACGCTCAGGCTGGCCACGAACAGCCCCGCGCCGTCGCTCTGAGGGCGCGCCAAAGCCTGTAAATCGCCCGCAAAGATGCCGTTTGCTAGCTCCAGTCGCGCCGGGCCAGCGATTCCGACCGTGGGGGTGCGAGCCGCCCAGTCCCAGCCGTAGCTCATTTGCGATTTTCGTACGTACAGGCGTTCCCAGGGCTCGTTCCAATAGGGCAGGGGTGGGCCTGCGCGCCGCACCGTGCCTGGCATGCTGGCTTCGAATGCGATGGCCAAACGATTGGCGCCCGCGTGCAGCTTGCCCGTCACGTCGACGAACAACCGACGCATTTGGTTCTCGTGGTGAGCGATGCGTTCGCCGTTCAGGTACACACTGGCGAAGGTGTCGAGCGAATCGAATACCAGGCGCGCCTGGTGCGACGCTTGCTCGGCATCGCAAAAGAGCTCGGTCAAGTAGACGAAGTCACGCTCTTCGATCCAGCGGGCCTGCCCGACCTGATCGCCCCAGAACGGATCGGGAATGCGCCCAGCGACCAGTAGATCTTGCGCCGAGAGTCCCGGCACCGTGGCCTTCACCCAACCAGCGGGGCTCTGCGGTTCGCGCGATGCTTGCCGGGCCAGCTCGTCTCCGGCGCGGTGAGGCACGTCCAAAAAGCGCCAGCTCAGTCGCAGGGAGCTCAGATCCAGAGTCGTTGTCATTGCTCGGCCCTGTTACACCACCTTTGGCCGAATCGTCACCCGCGGCGCCTGCGCGCGTTGACTCAGTCTACGTGCAGCCTGGCGGCGCTGGGCGAAGGCGCGTCGGCTGCTTCCGCGGGAGCTTGCGGGGTGGGCGGTACGGGCGCGGCGGGCGGTTCGACCGCGACCGGCACCGGCGGCGGCACGTTGAGCTGCGGCTGAGCTGGCTGCGGCGGCATTGCAGGAGCCGCGGGTCGCTCCAGCGGGGGGGTGAAGCCGCGCTTCGGGAACAACGACGAGTCGCCGCTGCGCGTGGCGACGCGCTCGGCGGGGCTGGGGTTCGCGGTTGCCGTGTTGGTGGTGTCGCGCGACC
This sequence comes from Myxococcales bacterium, assembly GCA_043752365.1. Taxonomy (GTDB): domain Bacteria; phylum Myxococcota_A; class Polyangia; order Polyangiales; family Polyangiaceae; genus PMG-095. The sequence continues at coordinate 8,752 of JAYUYU010000513.1, forward strand.
AGTCGTTTTGCGGCAACGCGGGCGCCTGCGTGCGTGGCAGTTGGCTGCCGAAGCGCAGGCTGTTGGACGTGCCTTCCGCGTCGATGTGACCGATATGCTCGGGAATGGCCACCAGCATGAAACCGATGAACGACACTGTGCCGAGCACGACGGCCGCGCAAGGCGCCCAACGCCACGCCAATACCTTGGGGAGCCCGTTTTCCCGCATCCGAGGCCAAGCGTAACCTCATAGAGCGCGCTTGGCCAGCTCGAGGACGCGGGCTCAGCCGCCCGAGAAGTCGTCCTCAGCGTCGGCCGAGGGAGGCGTCGCATCTTCGCGATTTTGCAAGTACCCCTGCGGCAGGCTCACGGTCTGCGTGCCTGAGGCTTTGCCGCGCGGAACCCGCATGGCTAGCGCGGGAAATGGCTCTGCGGCATTCAGCCCCGCCAGCGTCATTTCGAGCTCGGCTAGGCTTTGAACCTGCATCAAGCGTGCGCGCAACTCTGCCGTATTGCGGAAACATTTCGTGTACCAAGTGGCGTGGCGCCGAAACGCGCGCATGGCCGGACGCTCGCCAAACCAAGCCGCCAGGCCGCGAGCGTGCTCGAGCAGCACGTCGCGCACCTCGCCCAGGGTGGGCGGATTCTGGGGCTCCCGCCCCGCGAACACGTCGGACAAGTCGCGGAACAACCACGGTCGGCCCAGGCAACCTCGGCCCACGATCACGCCGTCGCAGCGCGTGTGGCGCATCATGCGCAGCGCGTCTTCGGCTTCCCAAATGTCGCCATTGCCCAAGACCGGAATCGAAACACGGCTCTTCAAATCGGCGATGGCGTCCCAGCGCGCTTCGCCGTCGTACAGCTGGGCGGCGGTGCGCGCGTGCAGCCCCACCCAGCGGCAACCGGTTTGCTCGCCCACGCGCCCGGCGTCCAAGTAGGTGATGCAGTTCTCGTCGATGCCCATGCGGAACTTGATCGTGACAGGTACGTCCCCCGCCGCCTTGACGGCGGCGCCCACGATAGCCTCGAGTAGGCGCGGCTTGGCGGGAATGGCGGAGCCGCCACCCTTGGACGTCACCTTGCGCACCGGGCAACCAAAGTTCATGTCGATGTGGTCGACACGCCCTTCGTTGATCAGCCGCTTGACGGCCTCGCCGACGTAGTAAGGATCGACGCCGTACAGCTGCAAGCTGCGCGGTGATTCATCGGGGCCAAAGTCGGCGAGCTTGAGGGTCTTTTCATTGCCCTCGACCAACGGCCGCGCCGTGATCATCTCGCTCACGTAAAGCCCTGCGCCAAAACGCTTGCACAGCGCGCGAAACGGATAGTTCGTCACCCCAGCCATGGGCGCGAGCACCACGGGCGGGTCGACGCGCAACGGGCCGAGCGACAGTGCGCCAAACTCGCCGGGTGCAGCCGGCTTGACGTCGCGGTTGATCGCGCTTTTGTAGCTGTCGTCCATCTTCTAAGGCTCGCGGGTCGCTCCCTAGCACGCCTCGGACCGCGCTCCAGCCCACCCGCCTGCTTCAGCGAGCGCCAGGCAGGGCTTGGCGCGGCTGCTTTTCCCGCCAAGCTGTCCAGGCGGCGCTGGTGGCGGGTGCCACGGCGTCGTCGCAGCTGGGCGGCGCCGCATACCCGTAGCGCAGGCCTACCTTGGCGGGAGCGAGCGAGATGCGTTCGTGCTCGTCCAGCATCACCGCGTTGCCGAGGCCCGGCGCCGTGCCGCTCGGCCAGGCGTAGGCGATGAAGCGACGCTCGGCCAGCTCCTCGTCGACGGCGTCGCCCGGCTGGGCCGTGAAGCCACCGCCTAGCTTGGGCAGGCAGACGACCAGAAAATAGCCGCCAAGCTCGCTGGCAGGACCGATGCTGGTGTCGACCTGTTTGGGGTAGCTTTCGAGCAACGGCACCGGCAAGCGATTGCCGCGCCGCAGCCCTAGCTCGCCTGTCAGCTCTCCCAAGAGCGCGGCGCTACCAACGTGATCTGCGTCCGGGTCGTACGTCGCCATGCGCCGCGCCGTGTCTTCCGCGAACAAAATCTCGCGCAAGCGCGAGATGGCGCGCTGCTCGGTGAAGCGGTTGCCACCTTGCACGATGCCTGGAATGGCTTCGAGCACCAGAAACCTGCACAGCCCGACGCCCGCGACCAGTGCAGCGGCGAGCAGCAGCCAACGTTCACGGCGGAGCTCGGCCTTCGGCACGTTGGGCAGCGACGCCCAAGTCAAGAACGTCCCTACCGCCGCGAACAAGGCCAGCTTGGTGAAATACACGGAGAGCAGCGCCGCCGCAGCGGCCAGCACCGTGCGTGAGAGCAGGGGACGTGGCACTTATTTTCGTGGGGGCTTGGAGGACAGTCGCGCGCCTTCGAGCGTTTCGGTGAGCACGCCGTCTCCCCCTAGCGAATAGTCGATCAGCGGTCGAGTCATCGGGTCCGGTTTCTGCTTCAAAATCGGTCGTTGGCTTGGCAGGCCTGGGGGCATGCTGGCGGCCGAGACCACCGCAGGGCGCTTTGCAGGGCTCGGCTCCGGAGCAGGCGGAGGGGGCGTCCAACCGGATGGTGGAGGCCCAAAGCTGGGCGCGGACGGCGGCCGCGAGGCCTTCGGACCGCCAACGCCGGGCCGCGTGCTCTCGTGCGGGGTGTAAACAGCCTGCGTAAGCTCTGCCGGTGGCGGGGTCAAACGGGGCTTCTGGCTGGGCAGGCGTGGCGAAGAGCCGCGCGTGTGCAACGTCGAATCGAGCTCCCCCGCGTCCAACTGAAGTGCGGCCGGGGGGTGGAAGCTCGGCGGCCTGCTGCTAGTTACCGGCGGCGGCGGGGCGGTGCTGGCGGTGCGGTGTGTGCCCAGGCGGGCGCGCAGCTGTGACGCCTCGGCGCGCAGCTCGTCGCGTTCGCGCTCGCGCTTTTCGGCGCGTACTTGGGCTTCGTCACGTTGTAGCTGTGTTTTGGCCAGGGCCTCGCGGGCGCGTTCGCACTCGCCTTCGGCCGCTACGCGCGCCGACTCGGCTTGCACCAGCTTGTGAGCCAGCTGGTCGAGGTCGGTGGTCATGGGCAAGCTGTCGCCTTGGCTGGCCCGCGCGTTCAGCGCGTCTTCGTGTTCCTCCAACAGCGCGGCCAGAAATTCGTCGTGCTGGTCGGTAAGGAATTGGCGCTCGCGTTCGGCCGCGCTCTCGCTCAGCCTGAGCTCTTGCTCCAGCAGCGCCAGCCGATGCTTGAGCGCGAGCTGTTGTTCGTTGGCGGAGCCGAGCATGGCACGCAGCGTGCTCAGCTCGTGGACCAGCTGCTCGTTGGCGTGGCGCGCTCCCTGCAAGCCGCTCGAAAGCTCGGACACGATCTTGGAAAGCTCACCCAGGCTCGAGTCGGCGCGTGAGCCGGCGTCCAGAGCGGCACGAAAGTGTTGGTCGCTGCGGTTCGAGAGCGACGGCACAGGCGTCGCATTTCGCAACAGGTCGTCGAAGTTCGGCGCGGGAGGCGCTATCGTGACCGACTCGTGCGGATCCTCGTCATCGTGCGATGACGCGGCCTGGCTGTGGGATTCCGGGGGGATTGTGACTCCCATGAGGGTGCCGGGCATGGCCCGGAGCAGGGACGCTCGTGGGCCTACTGCCATAGCCTTTCGAGAATAGCCCGGGGCCACCGACTTCGGAAGCAGGGCAGCGCGGGGCCGCGAAACCGCGTAAAATCACTCGCGTCTTGGTCAACTTACCTTCGACTACAGGGGCCGCAGCTTCCACCAATGCGAGGGCGGCCGCGTCGGCCCCCTCGCAAACCGACCCGCGCGGCGTCGAAACCGTGGCGCTGCGCATGCGCGAGGGGGCGCGCGAATTTGCGCGCGCGCCGCTGTCGCGAAAGCTAGCGGCGCTGGCCGAAATACGAGCGCGGCTCGCGGCTCGCGGTCACGAGCTGGCGCGGCTGGGTGCTGCTGCGAAGGGCATCGCCGAGGGCGGCTTCGGCGAAGAGCTCTTGGCCGGTGCCGTGATCATCCAGCGCTACGTGCGGCTCTTGAGTGAGTCGTTGACGCAGATCCGTGAGCGGGGTGCGCCAGTGGTGGGCGACGAGCGCATACACAGGCTGGCCAGCGGCGAGGTGTCGGTGCGGGTCATGCCCCACTCGCTGGCCGATCGCGCGTTGTTCATGCCGTACTCGGTCGACGTGCGGCTGGCGGCGGACGTCGACGCTGCCGACCTACGCAGCGCGCAGGCTAGCTTTTATCGAGGGGCAGAGCCGGAAGGGGCGGTAGTCGCGGTGCTGGGCGGCGGCAACGTAGCCAGCATTCCGGCGCTAGACCTGTTGCACGAGTGCTTCGTGGCTGGGCGCGCCTGCGTGCTGAAAATGAGCCCTGTAAACGCTTACCTGGGGCCCGCTTTCGAGCATATTTTTGCCCCCCTCAGCGAGCTTGGGGGGCTAGCCATCGTTTACGGCGGCGCGGACACGGGGCGAGCGCTGCTGGCAAGCTCGCACGTCGATCACGTGCACATGACGGGCTCAATCGAGACGCACGACGCCATCGTGTGGGGGCCGGCCGGCGCCGAGCGTGCGGAGCGCCTGCGCAACAACCAGCCGTTGCTTCAGAAGGGGATCACCAGTGAGCTCGGCAACATTAGCCCTGTGGTGGTGACGCCCGGGCCGTACAGCGAACGCGAGCTGTCGGACGTGGCCGAAAGCATCGCAGGTATGCTGTTCAACAACGCTTCGTTCAATTGCAACGGCGCAAAATTGCTGGTGCTGCCCAAGCACCTAGTTGAAGCTTTCACGTCGAGGCTGGAAGCGCTGTTCACGGCGCAGCCGCCGCGCGCCGCCTACTACCCGGGGGCCACCGCGCGCTTCGCGGCGTTGACGGCAAAGGGCACGCCAGGGCGAGTTTGGTCGGCGCCGTCTGGTGCAGGGCAGCTGCCGTGGACGTTGCTCACGGGGCTGACGCCGGGCTCGCGTGCAGAGTCCTTTCAGCTCGAACCGTTTTGTCCGTTGTTGAGCGTGGTAGAGCTGGAAGAGCGCGAGCCGCAGGCGTTTTTGGCTCGCGCGGTGCGTTTTTTGAACGACGAGGTGTGGGGCACCCTGAACGCCATGCTGGTGGTTCCGCGCGCTTGGGAGGGCGAACCCAGCGTCGAGGCGGCCGTGACGCGAGCCGTCGACGAGCTGCGATATGGCACTGTCGCCGTCAACTACTGGCCCGCCATCGGCTACGGCACCGGCACACCGCCTTGGGGCGGCCACCCCAGCGCCAGCTTACAAGACGCCCAAAGCGGCATCGGCTTCGTGCACAACGCACTGATGCTGGAGCACATTCGCAAGGTGGTGCTGCGCGGTCCGTTGCGCAGCTTTCCCAAACAGTTCTATTACCCGAGCCACCGCTACCTCGAGCAACTGGCGCGCGGCCTGTTCGATTTCGAATCGACCGGTAATGTGCTGCCGTTGCTACGCACCGGGGTGTACGGCTTGCGCGGCTAACGGCAACGCGCCTGATCGGGCTACCGTCAATAAGAGGCGTGCGTGTACACCAAGCGAGCTGCGAAGTGGCTGGCTTCGATTAGCTCACTTGATCAGGTGCTCACGGCGCACGGCCCACATGATGCCGCCGGTGAGGTGCTGCTTGATCTCGGGGCCTTGGAACGCGGCGGCGTCGTGGCCGAGCCCCGTGTAGAAGGAACGGAAGTTGCCCCACTCGCGCACCCAAGTGATGGGTTCGGAGTCGGCGGCCTTTCTACCCAAGACGCGAAAGCCGGGTTTGGTCGTCCAAGCCAAGTGCTGCCTGAAAATGAACCATTCCTCGGCCCGCTTCCAAGGGTTCGGTAGACCTGCGACAGCAGGGTGATTCACGGCGCTGGCCTCCAGCAAGATGTCGTCCATGACTTCCGGCGGACCATGACCGTCGTGGTATTGGCCCGTGACTTCTGCGTAGAACGGCCAACCGTATTCGGTGTCGGTCGCCGAGTGCACGCCGGCAAAGGCACCCGCGTCCGTCATCCAAGCCTCATAGGCCTGCTGCTGCGCATCGCTCAGCACGTCGCCAGACGTGTTGTTGAAGAATACGATTTCGAATGGGGCGAGACCGGTTTTCGTGAAAAGCTCGCTGGCCTCGGTCGCCACGACTTCGAAACCTCGTTCGCTGGCAATCTGCTTGAGCAGCGCAAGACAGGCGTTGATCGCGCCATCGTGGCGAAATCCCATCGTGCGCGAGAAGACGAGCATTTTGAAGCTGCCCGAGCGAAGATCTGGGCGGGGCTTGCTGCCGCCCTCGCCACCGCCGCCGGCCATCGCTCCGACGGCTCCGCCCACGCCGCCGGGGCCCGAGCCTGCTGCAGCTCTTCCCGCTGTTGCGCCGGCACCGACGCCGACCGTGCCTGAGCTGCTCGAGGCGCCGCCGACACGACCGCCGCTTTCGACGCTGCTGTCGCCGCCTCCTCTGCCTGCCTTGCCCTCAGCGGTTCCACCCTCGCCGCCGGCGCCTACCGAGCTAACTTGACGGCCACCACAAGCCACCAGGGCGATGAACACGACCAGCGCGGCAGCCGTTCGCCGACCCTTCCCAGATCTGTGCACAGCGCATGCTACGCCGGCTCGAGCCACAGTCGTTCACGAGCTGTGCGTGTTTTGGATGAACGCGCGGCACTGTTGTAGAATCGACGCAGCGCGCGCTGCCTAGCCACGAAAAGGTGACTTAGCGTCAGCGCGCAGCACTCCGGCGGCGCTCAAGCGCGCTCGAGTCTCGTCGCACAGGTCGTGCTCGGTGTCGGTGGTGAGCACGCTGCCTTCGCCGTCGTGCATGATGCAGCCGAGCGTTTTGCAATGCTCGAGGCCAAAGGAGTGGCCGAGCTCGTGCACGGCGGTTTTGGCGAAGCGAATGCGCGCGTGCTCGGCGTTTTTTGCGCGGCGCTGGCATCGAAAACTCGAGAGCACGGCGGATTGGCCGTCCAGCGTCGCCAAGCCCAAGATGCCCCAGTCTTCGTAGGGAGCCTTGGTGGTGGAGATGTCGACGGCGGTGAGACCGAGCGTGACCTGCGCGTCCTTCCGGCCTTCGGCGAGCAGGAAATCCAGCAGCTTCTCTGCACGGTAGCGCTGCCGCTTGGCGTAGTAGGCGCTTTTGGGTAGCGCGAGCGGCTCCGCGACGCTGACCCGAACCGCGTAAAAGGCGGTAATCGCGGCCGAGACGGCCTCGAGCTGGGCCGGCGGAAGGCTGGCGCCCAGGGGCTGGAGTACGACCAGCGGCGCTCGAGCCTCCGCGCCCAACGCTTGCTGTGACAGGCCGAGCCCGCCGAGCACCAGTGACAGCTGCAGAAATTCGCGACGAGGGCTGGCAGGCATGCGCTTCGGACCCGTGTGCGTCCTACGCCTTGGCTCGGTCGAGCCTTCCCTTAGGGCGCCACGTGAAAGTGTCGACCAGCTCGGGTTTCGCGCCTTCGCCCAGCGGATCGGTCAAACCGATGCACCAGCCGTCGATACCTTTGCCGTCGGCGCGCACGCGCAAGCGCAGGAAGTGCTTGTAGCCGGGGTGGTCGAGGGCCGTGAAGGCTTGTGTGTGCTCGATGCCGCGGCGCGTGAGGTACGCCAGGAAAAAGCCGAAGATATAGCTGGCCGTGAACACGGTGAGCAGCAAGGTGGCGCTGCCGACCACCAGCAGCGAGGGCACGAAGTGCAGGCGGAGCAGCGTGTGCTTGACCAAGTAGGAGGCCAGGATTGGCAGGGACGCCGTGGCTGCCGCCGCCACGAACGCCGGGGGCAAGACCCGTCGCCAGCGCCGACGCACGCCGCCAATCAGCGCGTAAATGGTCGTAATGACGACGGTCATGGCCAGCGGCGCGGCGACGATAACCCCGAGGCGGTCGTACAGCCTTACGCCCACCGACATGGCAGGCGCGAACAAGGCCGCGAACACCAGGTGCGGCAAGAAGCCGGAACGACCGCGCGCAATCTTCCACGGTACGCCGCCCAAAAGCGCGCGCGACTGCTGGCTGTCGGGCCAGCGCCGTGCGGCTTGGCGACGGCCGCCCACCACGGGGGCGGGGTGAAGAAAGGCGCCGCCGCCGCCCGCAATCACGTGCAGCATGCCGTCCGCGTCACTGCGCTCGTAGTGGTGCACATCGCCCGACAGCACGAAATGCGAGCGAGCGTGAAAGTCGAAGCTCAAGGTCTGAATCATGGCGGTGCCGGTGCGGCTCGGCGCGCCAAAGCGAAATAGCGGATCGGGCAGGAGCACCCACGGGCTCGCCTCAGGGTGCTCGCGCGCCCATTCGAGGAAAAAATGCTGCTGTCGCGAGTCGACGCTCTTGAGCTGTCGGTCGACGCCATACAGGTGAATGCCGGGTGTCAGTGGCAGCACGAAGTAGCTGGCATTCTGTACGGGTGCGTAGCCGCTCAAGACCAGCGCCTTGGGTTTTTCGACCTTGCCGCCCAGCACGAACTCGCGCGCCCACTCTGCGTAGTACTCGAGCATGGGCTTCGAGATGCCGAATATACTCGGGCGCGGGTCCTGCTCGTCGTCGAAGCGGCGCCGGAACATGCGGCCGAAGCCGTCGAGCCCGTCGTACCAATCGTGATTGCCGGGGATACCGAGCAGCACCCGGGGCTGCGTGTCCCGGCCGTCCAGCGCTTCGTTGAAGGGCACCAGCACGCGGTTGGTGATCTCCTGCGCGGTTGCGACCGGGTAAGCGGTGTCGCCCCCGAACAGCAAGATCTCTCCGCGCGGGGCAACCAGGTAGGCGCCCTGTCGGTCCGGATCGGGTAGCTCGTAGCGCTCGACCACCAGGCGCGCCACGGCCCGACTGACCGACACGTCATCGCCCGTGTCCGAGACGTAGTCGATCCAAAGGTCTCGCCCCAACGCCTCGACCACAGTGCTCTTGGCTTCGTCGCCACCCAGGATCCGGGCCACGCGCGCCGTCAGCTCCTGCGGGACGTCCGGCGTCATCCAATCGCGTGAGTCGATGTCCTCGGTGGCGATGGCGGCCGACACGAAGTGGCGCAAGTGTCCCCAAAATGAGCTGGCTCCGAACCAGACCACACCGCGCGGGCTGACTTTGCCGCGCGTGAAGCGCTGCCGGGCCTTGGGCTGGCTTGGCTCGGGCCGAAACGCCGACTCGGGCGGCGAGACGGGCTGGTCCAAATGGGGGGGCTGGTCCAACTCCCCATACTGGTCACGACCTCGCACGGGGCCGCAAGTCTACGGCGAATTTGCGTTCTGTTGGGGCCGTACTACTAACGGCCCCGCATGGCCGCTTTGACCGACGACGTTCGCATCGACACCCTCAAGCCGCTCCTACCCCCGGCCATCCTGATGGAGGAGATTCCGCTGGCCGAGCCGGCCTCCCGCGCGGTCGCCGAGTCGCGCATGGAGGTGGCCAACGTCATCGATGGCAAGGACGACCGCCTAGTGGTTGTGGTCGGACCGTGCTCGATTCACGATCCCGAAGCAGGGCTCGAGTACGCGCGTCGGTTGAAGCCGCTCTTGGACGAGCTGAGCCCCGATTTGAAGATCGTGATGCGGACTTACTTCGAGAAGCCGCGCACCACCGTGGGCTGGAAAGGGCTGATCAACGACCCCAAGCTCGACGGTAGCTTTGCCATCAACCAGGGCCTGCGCGTGGCGCGCACGTTCTTGCGTGACGTGGTGGAGCTAGGCGTGCCGACCGCGCTCGAGTTTTTGGATCCGATCACCCCGCAGTTCATGGCGGACCTCGTCACGTGGGGCGCGATTGGCGCGCGCACGACCGAGAGCCAGGTACATCGCGAGCTCGCGTCGGGCTTGTCCATGCCGGTCGGCTTCAAGAACGGCACCAGCGGCACCGTGCAAATTGCCGCAGACGCCGTGCGCTCAGCGGCCGAGCCGCACCACTTCTTGTCGGTCACCAAGCAAGGCTTGGCCGCCATCGTCGCTACCAAGGGCAACCCGCATTGCCACGTGATTTTGCGAGGCGGCTCGAGCGGCCCGAACTTCGGCGCCGAAGCCGTGGCAGCCGCCGTAGCGATGCTGCAAAAGAACAAGCTGCCCGGCAAGCTGATGATCGACACCAGCCACGCCAACAGCGGCAAAGACCCGGCCAGGCAGCCCGAGGTCGGCGCCGACATCGCTCGCCAGGTCGCGGGTGGCAGTCGCGTGATTTTCGGCGTGATGATCGAAAGCTTTTTGGTCGCCGGGCGCCAGGAAATCGGCGAGCACGGCAGCATGACCTTCGGCCAAAGCGTGACGGACGGCTGCCTGGGCTGGGACACTACGGTGCCGGTGCTCGAAGAGCTGGCGGACAGCGTGCGTCAGCGCCGCGCGCGGGGCTGAGCCCGCGGGGCCGCCAGGCGCTCACCAGGCTGTCGGCCTGTAGTCTTTGAGAAACTGGCCCCACAGGTGGCGGCCAGTGTTGATGCCGTCGAAAATCGGGTCGACGATGCGGGCGGCGCCGTCGACGATGTCCAGCGGTGGATGAAAGCCGCACTCGGCCGTCTTGCGCTCGGCGATGTGCAGCGGGTCTTCGTCGGTGACCCACCCCGTGTCCACGCTGTTCATGAAGATGCCGTCTTTGACGTAATCGGCCGCCGAGGTGCGCGTCATCATGTTCAGCGCGGCCTTGGCCATGTTGGTGTGGGGGTGCTTGTCGGTCTTGAAGCGCCGATAGAACTGACCCTCCATCGCCGAGACGTTGACGATGTGCTTGTCGAACGTGCGCTCTTTGAGCATCAGCGGCTTGAGCCGTGCGTTGAGCAAGAACGGCGCAATGGCGTTGACCAGCTGCACTTCCAGCAGCTCGACGGTGCCGACCTCTGCCAGCGGTAAGCGCCAGCTGTTGATGTCGCGCCGGTCGACTTGCTGCAAATCGGCGTCGAGCTTGCCGAGTGGGAAGAGCTCAGCGCCGGTTTGGTGATCTTCAGCGGTGAGCGCGACTTGCGAGAGCGCCGAAGCTGCTTCCAGACCGATGGCCCGGAGGCCGCGCCCGTCACCCTGTCCCAGTTGGCGCGCGGCGTCCGCGCGCATGGTCTCGTAGTCGCTGAGCAGGCGCGCCGCGGGCTCGGGCAGGCGGCGGAGCGGCCCCAGCTCGCCTTCCATCAAGTGGCCGTAGAAACCGCTCGGACGGCGCACGGTTTGGCAAGCGTTGTGCAACACGAAATCCAACCGTTGCTCGGTGCGGTTGATGACCTCGGCGAAGGCCTCGACGCTGGGCGTGTGGCGCAAATCGAGGCCGTAGATTTGCAGGCGGTCCTTGAAGTCGCCGAAGTCTTTCTCGCGGGCGTAGCGTAGCGCGGCGTCGCGCGGGAAACGCGTGCTGACGATGACCCGCGCCCCAGCTCGCAACAGCAGAATGGCGGCTTGATAGCCAATTTTGACGCGCGCGCCGCTGATCAGCGCGACCCGCCCGCGTAGATCCGAGGTTTGTGAGCGCTTGGCGAAGTTGAAGTCGCCGCACTCGCTACACATTTGGTCGTACCACGTGTGCATGCGTGTGCAGCGCACTTTGCAAACGTAGCAAGAGCGCGGCACGAAAAGCGGCGGCAAGTCGTCGTCGGGTGTTGCCCTTTCGGGCGGCTCGGCTTGCGGCTCGGCGTTGCCGTCGCCAAGCCGGAACTCACCTCCGCCGGCTTCGCTGAGCGCGGGGCGCTCGGGCGTGATGAACACGGGCTCGAGTCGTTTTTTTCGGATACCGGCCTGCGCCAAGACCGCGCGATCGGCCTCCCGAACTTCGCGCTTGTCCTTGCGCCGCACCTCGCGCGACAAAATCCTTTGTTCATTGCGCTCGGGGCGCGAGACGCGACCCGCCGCAGTCATCAGGCGGTTACGCAGCTCGAGATCGAGGTAAGCGAGCTCCGTACGATCTGCGGTGATGGTCTCCAGTACGCGGAGGCATTCTTCGATGGCTTGGGAAGTCAGGCGCATGGTGTTCGGGGGCAGTATTGGCGTGAAAGCTGCGGTCGGCGCGCGGGCCTGTAGCACGGGCGAGCGGCTGATCGTAGGCTGGCCGCATGAATCGCCCCTTCTTGGCTGGCTGCCTCCTGCTCTCGGCTGGCTGCTCGCTGCAGATGCACGCACAAACCAGCGCGGGCACGGCCCCCGCTGGCGGCTCGGCCAAGGTTGCCGAGCCGGCGGAACCAAGGGAGAAGAAGCCGCGCGGCAAGGGCTTTTCAGCGAGCTTCCACAAGTCAGGCTCGATCAGCGGCAAGATTGATTGGCAGGGTAGGAGCGGACGGCTGTGTCGCGCTACCACGCCCTTCAAGTTCGTCGGTATGGCCAAGCTGGCCGGCAGCGCGCAGGTGACGCCCAGCGGCGCCAGCGCCACCGGCCACGCCGAGGCTTCGGGCAAGACCTCTGGTGGCGCAGGAGCCAACGAGTGCGCCGCGCCACGCTCGCACGTTCCCGCGACGCCCGCGCCTACGCCCGTCACGAAGCCCGCTAAGCCCGACAAGCCGGAACCCGCCAAGCCCGCCAAGCCCGCCAAGCCAACGCCCGCTTGGGGCAGCGATAAATCACCGCCTGCCGACCCGAAGCCCGCTTGGGGCAGCGACAAATCACCGCCCGCCGACCCGAAGCCAGCGACAGAGCCCAAGCCCAAACCGGTCAATCCCAAGCCGCCGAAACCCAAGCCGGAGCCAACGCCTAGCGTGCCCGTGGGGCCGACGCCGGCCGAGCTAGAGACGCCGAAGGAGCCGCCGAAGGAGCCGCCGCCCAACGTGTTCGGCTACGACAAGCCCGTGCTGGGCTGCTTCGAAGGCCAAGTGTTTCCGCTCGCAGCCGACACCCAACAACTCCCAACCGACTACGCCTCGCTGAAGCCGGAAAGCGTGGTTTACGCCTGCGAATGGGACATCGCGCCGCGCGCTTGGGAACAGGGCTTTCCCGGCGTAGCTGAGCGCTTCGAATGGTTCGCCATTCGATACGCTGGTGCTTTTCGGATCGCCCAAGCGGGCGAGTACACGTTCCGCATCTCGAGCGACGACGGCACCAAGCTCGTCATCGACGGCAAGCAGGTCATCGGCAACGACGGTCAGCACCCGCCGAAGGAAGCGCGCGGCAGCGTCAAGCTGAGCGCCGGCGACCATCAAATGGTCCTTGAATACTTCCAGGGCCCGCGCTTCCACATCAACCTGCAGCTGTGGGTCACCCCGCCCGGCAAGGCCGAAGAGCTGTTCACGGTTCGCTGACGGCGGCGCTAAACAGCGCTCCTAGGGCGTGTCCCTGAATGCTGCGGTCTCGGGCGTAAACGTGCCCGTGCCCGTGTCACGACGATTCGTAGGTCACCGGTTTGAGCGTAGGCCCTGCCTGCGCGCCCAGCTGGGCGCGGCGCGCGCGGGCTAACGCCCGCGCCAGGAACCTCGGCCTATCAAACAAAGCTGCGTGTTGCGTGCGGCTTTTCGGGCACGGGCACGGGCACGGGCACGTTTACGGGGAGACCGAGGATCAGGGACACGCACTAGCGGGCGTCAACGGGACGTTTGCCCGTGCGACGGCGTCCGGCGCGCGTTTCGCGTTCCAGGTCGCTCAGGTAACTGTCGAAGTCGACTTGCATGGTGTGGCGGCGGGTGGCGATGAAGCGGCGGCGGACGTGCTCGCGCTCGACGGCGGTGCGTCTGCGCATTTCTTCGGCAGCGGGTAGCTCGTATTCGCCCGTAAGGTAGCGAGCGAATAGGCGTCCCTGGGCTTCGACCAGCGGCATGATAGCGCCGAGCGGCTGCGCCAAGCCGGCGAACATGAGCCCGCGGTGCTCGAGGTGAAAGCAGCGCAGGAACAGCGGCAGCTCGTTGTCCGGCGCCGACACGAAGCTCGGTTCGAAGAACGGAAACGTGACCTTGTAGCCCGTGCAATAAATCACGGCGTCGGCGTCGCTGTGGGTCTTGTCTTGGAACCAAACGCTGTGGCCGTCCAAGCGCACCACGGCGGGCCGCGGGGTAATGCGCCCTGCGCGCAGCAACGGCAGCAGGTCGTCGGACAACGTGGGGTGCGCGTGGCCCAGGTGGTGGTCCGGCTCTGGCAGTCCGTACGCGCCCGGCGCGCCGACGAGCAGGCGGTACCAGAGCTCGGCGACGCGCGTCTTGGCCGCGTCCGACCAAGCTCGCGGCACCAGGCCAGGCTGATCGATAGGCCGGCCAAACACGAATTTGGGCAGCACCCAGGCGCCGCGCCGCACCGAAAGCGTGACCTGGGCTCCGGCCTTGGCCAGCTCGCTCGCAATATCGACCGCGCTGTTGCCGATACCCACCACCACTACGCGCTTGTCGCGCAAGGCGTGGGGCTCGTCGGGGCCGATGTAAGCGTGTGAGTGCATCACTAATCCGTCGAAATGTCCGGGCAGGGCGGGCTCCGGAAAAGCCGGATCCCAGTGGTGACCGTTCGCCACCACCACGGCCCCGAAGCCGTGCTCGGCCCCGTCATGGGTACGCACGCGGTAGCCTGCGGTCGGAGCTCCGGCACCAGCCAGACCGCTCGAAACCGAGACGGCCTCGACCCGCTCCACGGTGCAGCCGAAGCGAATCTGCCGCTTCAGCTCGAACGCCTCGGCGTAGGCCTCGAAGTAGCCAGCCACCTGCTCGTGGCTGGCGTAGTCAGGGTAGTCGGCCGGCATCGGAAAGTCCGAGTACTGCATGCGGTCTCGGGACGTGTTGATGCGGAGCGAGCGGTAAATCCGGCTCTGCTGGTTGTCGTTATCGAAGACCCAGTTGCCGCCCAGCCGGGACCCTTGCTCGAAACACACGGCCGGCAGCCCCGCCTCCAGAAGCGCCTTCAGGACCGTCAGGCCCGATGATCCGGCACCAATTATGGCTGTAGCCCTCGACACGGCGCCTATACAAGCACGGAGGGGGGGCGAGAGGGGCAAGAGGGGCAAGAGGGGCAAGAGGCGCGAGCGCCCACGCCCTACGCAGAAGACGCGAAAACGCGAACGGGACGGCGCTCTCGAGACGGCGCCACAAAAGCGCTTGGAAAAGACCGGGGATGGTATGCTGACCTTCTATGCGCCGGGTGCTGCTCGTCGAAGACTCCGCCAGCACGCGTGCGTTCGTGCGGGCGGCCCTGACCTCCGCCGTCACCCTCGGTGAGCTCGAGATCGCCGAAGCTCAAAGCGGGTTCGACGCGCTGCGGCTGTTGCCGCGCGGCGCCTGGGATTTGGTCATCACCGACATCAACATGCCGGACATCAACGGCTTGGAGCTGATTTCGTTCATCAAGAAGAGCGAAGCCCACAAGACGACGCCGATCTTGATCATCTCCACGGCCTCGTCCGAGCGCGATCGCGAGCGCGGTATGACGCTTGGCGCTAGCGGCTACTTAGTCAAACCGTTCTCGGCCGACGCGCTGGTATCGCAGGTCTTGGAGCAGTTCGGGGCGCACTCGGCGTCGGGGGCGCATGCCTGACATAACGGACAAGGCTCGCGAAGAGTTCTTCTCCGAGGCGCAGGAGATCATCGAAACCCTGAGCCGCAATTTGCTCGCCCTCGACGCGGCGCAAAAGTCCGGCAAAGAAGATCCTTCGCTCATCAACGAAGCGTTCCGCGCCGTTCACACGCTCAAAGGCCTGGCAGGCTTGTTCGGAGCCGTGCGACTGGGTGCCTTCTCGCATCGGCTGGAAGACTTGCTGGACGACTTGCGGCTCGGGCGCATGGACTTGCGGCCCGAGGTGTTGGACGTGCTGTTCTCGACCGTCGACGCCTACGGTCGCATCCTCACCATCGAGAAAGAGGGCCGCGACGAAGACCTGCCCAGCGTCGACGAGCTGTTTCGACGGCTCGATCGCCTGGGTGCCGCCGTGGAGCGGGGCGCAAGTCCGGTCGGCGACTACGAGCTCGATCCGGGCATGTTGGCGGTGCTGACCGAGTACGAAGAGCACCGGCTACGCTCGAATATCGAGCAGAACCTGAGGCTGTACCGGCTGCGCGTGCAGTTCGACCTGTCGACCATCGACAAAGCGCTCGACGACATGAAGGAGCGCGCCAAGCGGCATGGTGAGATCATCACCTACCTGCCGACCGGCGAGGCGACGGGCGTGGACGCCATCGAGCTGGATTTGCTGCTGGCGTCGCGCGATGACCTGGCGACGTTGATCGGCTCGTTGGGCGCCGACAACATCGTGATCGAGGAGAGTCCGCGGCGACGTCGCTCGGTGCCGCCCAGTGTAGCGCCGCTGCGCGGCAGCGTGGTTGGCGGCATGTTGGCGCCGAAGCAAGAGCAGTTCGAGCGCTTGGCCGAAGCCGCCGCTGGCGACGCCGCGCCGTCGCTGCGCTCGCTCACGCAGACGGTGCGGGTCGACATCCGCAAGCTCGATCACCTGATGAACATCGTGGGTGAGCTGTCAATCGTGCGCAGCTCGCTGTCGCGCGTCGCCGAGCGGCTGCGCGGCGAAGGCTCGCGCCAGCTGGCTACGGAGTTGATGCGCTTGCACCGCAATTTCGACCGCCGCCTGGGCGAGATGCAGGACGGCATCCTCGAAGTGCGCATGGTCCCGCTAGGTCAGGTGTTCGACCGCCTAGCGCGCGTCGTGCGGCAAATCAGCCGCGACCTGGGCAAAGAGATTCGTCTGGTCATCACCGGCGCCGAGACTGAAATCGACAAGCTGATCGTGGAAGAGCTGAGCGATCCGCTCATGCACATGATCAGGAACGCCATCGATCACGGCATCGAGTCGGCGGAGCGGCGCGCCGAAGTCGGCAAGCCGCTGGCCGGCACTATCGCGTTGAACGCCTTCCAAAAAGGCAATCACGTCATGATCGAGGTCGAGGACGACGGCCGCGGCATCGACGAAGAAGCGCTGGTCGACAAAGCCATTCTGTCGGGAAAAATCGCGCGCCACGAGGCCTCGGAGCTGGCGCGCGACGAAATTTTGGCGCTGATTTTCGTGCCCGGGCTCTCGACACGCGAGCAAGCCGACGACTTGTCGGGTCGCGGCGTCGGCATGGACATCGTCAAGACCAACATCAACAAGCTGGGCGGGGTCATCGACGTCCATAGTGAGAGCGGCATCGGCACCAAGATGGCCATCACGCTGCCGATCACGCTGGCCATCGTCAGCGCGCTGTTGGTGCGAGTGCACGATCAGGTGTTCGCAATTCCGTTGTCCACGGTGTCGGAGGCGTTGAGCTTCGACGCCAACCAAGTGCGGCGCGTCGAGAATCGCGAGGTGATAACCGTGCGCGGCAGCTCGCTGCCAATCTGCGATTTGGGCCGGTTGCTGGGCCTACCCGCACCGCTGGAGGATCGCCGGCGGCGTTTCATCGTGGTGGCCGCGCTGGGAAACCGTCGCTTGGGCCTGGTCGTCGATCACCTGTATGGCCAGGAGGACATCGTGATCAAGCCGCTGGGCGCCTCGCTGTCGCGCGTTCGGGGCTTTGCCGGCGCAACGGAGCTGGGCGACCAGCGCGTCGGGCTGGTGCTGGATTCTGGCGCCGTAATCGAAGAAGTGTTGTCTGGTGCGGAGGGGCCGCGAGAGCGACCCAGCTTGATGCATGGTTGATTTGACCCGAGCTCCCGCGGCACGCTTGTCGAGGCGTGGCACCGAAACCACGCCTCTGCGTGAGTTCTTGATGTTCGTCGTCGGCGGCGAGCTGTTCGGCATCGAGCTGACCGGCATCAAGGAAATCTTGAGCCCGCCGCCCATCACGCCCGTGCCGCGCTCCAGCCGCGAGGTGCTGGGCGTGTGCAGCGTGCGCGGCTTGTTGGTCACCGTGCTTTGCCTGCGACGCAAGTTGCGCCTAGCTGAGACGTCTGGCGGTCGCCGCTCGCGAATTCTGCTCACCACCTCCGAGTCGGGCGAGTCGGTGGGGCTATTGGTCGACGAAGTGCGACAGGTCGTGAGGCTACAGGCCTCAGAAATTGAGGCCGCCGCCAGCACGCTCGGCAGCGATGCCTCCGAGCACGTGGTCGGCGTCGCCAGGCCGCCCGGCAATTTCGTGGTCTTGCTGGATTTACGCTCGATTTTGCCTAGCTGATTTTTCGACATGACCTACCGTCCCGAGCGTGCAGACCCGCAGAAAAGCCTCGTCGGCTTCGTCGTCGGCGACGTGGCGTATGCCGTGCCCATCGATCACGTGCGCGAGATCGTGAACCCGCTGCCCATCACCGAGTTGCCCCACGCGCCGCCGACCATTGCCGGCGTCGCCGATCACCGCGGGGAGATCGTGCCGGTGGTCGAGTTGCGCGTGCGGTTCGGCCTGCCTGCCTTGTCGGATCCGCGACGCGCCAAGTGGATTTTGATCGACGTTACCGGGCGCGGAGTCGCGTTGTGCGTCGATCGCGTGACCGAGGTGTTCGGCACGGTTGGCGCCGATCTCAAGCCCGCCCCCGCGCTGGGCGGAGGCGACGACGTGCGCGGCATCTCGGGTGTCGTGAGCCGTAGCGGCGGCCTGACGTTCATCTTGGATGTAGGCGAGTTCGACGTGCTGACGAGCGCGATCGCGCAGTCGCACTTTCTTGGAGCGAGCGAGGCGCGTCGGTGAGCATGGACGACGACGTACGGCGGGCGCTCTCGGCCACCGATCCGGAGGAGCGACGTCGTGCGGTGGCGCGCATTGCCGAGCTGCCACCGGCGACGCGCGTGGCGCCGTTGATTGCGGCGCTGGGCGATCTCGACTGGCGCGTACGCAAGGAAGCGATTGGGCTTGCCGCGGAGCTCGGGCCGGAGCCAGAGCTTTTGGTCGCGTTGGTCGACGTCTTCGAGCCCAGCGACAACGTCGGTTTGCGCAACGCGGCCGTCGAGGCGCTGGGCGGCTTCGGTCTGAGCGCCGTGGAGGTCGTTTCCACGCGTTTGCCTGGCCTCGACGCCGACGGTAAGAAGCTGGCAATTGAAGCCTTGGGTCGCTCCGGCGAGTCGGCGGCGCTCGACGCTTTGGCGCCGCTCGTAGCCGACCCCGACGCCAACGTGCGCGTCGCCGCGCTCGAGGCGCTGGGCGCGATCGGCGCGCTGCGAGTCGACGACGCGCGTCCGCTACTTGTGGGTCGTCTCGATCCGAGCCGGCCGCTGGAGGCGCTGGCGGCGCTCGAATCGCTGGCCATGATCGGCGCCAGCTTGCCGTTCGCGACCGTCGAGCCTTGGCTGACGGACCCGCTGCTGGGTCGCGCGGCTCTGTCGTTGGCGGCAGAGTCCGGCGAGCCGAAGGCGGCGGCGCCGCTCGTTGCGGCGTTCGTCGCTGGCCGCGATCCGGAGGCCGTCTGCGCGCTATCGGGCTACGTGCGCGCCTCCGAGTCTGCACGCCGAGCCACCTTAGCGGAGCTTGCCACCACCGGTGCGCGCGCCGAAAGCTTGCTGCTCGCTTGCTTAACGCGACGCGACGGTGACGTGGAGCCCGCACGCGCTGCGCTGTCGGTGGTCGGCGCGTTGGGCATTGGCGCCGGGGCGGAGCTGGCTGTCAGCTGGTTGGCCGACGCTCGCTGCTACGCGGAGGCCGACAATGCGCTGTTTCTGCTGGGCGCAGCGGCGATTCCGGCGCTCTTGCGCGGCGCGGCTTCGGGCGAGCCAGAGGCCGCGGCCGCCTGCTTGGACTTGATCGGGCGCTTGGCGCCCGACGCCGTCACGGCCGACGCTCGTCGCGCGCTACATAGCGCGCTGAGCTCACCGTCGCCCGACGCGGTGCGGGCCGCGCTAGGCGCCTTGACGCGGGTCGGGGACGCAGACTGCATGCCTGGCTTGGTGCGGCTGCTCGATGACGAGGCGCTGGTCAGCAGCGTCGAGCCGACCTTGGTCGCTATCAGCCAGCGCAACCCGGAGCGCGCTTTGTCGTTCGTGCAGCTCGGCAGCTTACAAGGCTCGCTGGCGCACGCCGCGGCGCTGGTCATCGCCGCGCTCGCTCCGCGCGGCAAGCTCGCTGCCATCGACACCGGCGAGCTCACGTCGTTCTTGGTACGACTGCTGATGAGCACGTCGCACCAGCAACGTCGCGCGGCGCTGGCGGCCTTGGCCGAGCTCGGCCCGGCGGAGGCGTTGGACGCCGTGCGCTTTGCCCTGGCCGACGAAGAAGAAGCGGTGCGCGTCGAGGCGGTGCGCACGCTTGGTCGCCTCAAAGGCAAAGACTCGAGCGTCGTTGGCGTGCCGGCCTTGCTCGAGGTCGTCGGCGAGGCGCGCGACCCGGTGCTGTTGTTGGTAGCGCTGCGCGCACTAGGCGAATCTTCGGACCCGCGCGGGCTGACGGTACTGGGGCC